>JAYRPK010000123.1:0-10265 GCA_041911195.1 Novosphingobium sp.
GCGCTGCTCGCCGGCCATCCCGAGATCGTCGACATCGACGACGCCAAGCCGCTGCCCGGCATCGACTGGCGGCTCGAGGTCAAGCGCTCGGAAGCCGCCAAGTACGGCGTCTCGGTCGGCCCCGGCGGCTTCCTGCGCCAGGGCCCCGGCGACCAGCAGGCGCCGATCCCTCCTGCCCCGCCGCGCCGCCTCGTGCCGGCCAAGCCCAGCCCCGAGATCGCCGACAAGACCAGCCTGCTCGACCTCAACGACCGTATCTGCCGCTGGCCGATGGGCCACCCGGGCGAGCCGGACTTCCACTTCTGCGGCGAGAAGGTGAACCCGGGTTTCCCCTATTGCGTCGAGCATTGCGGCCGCGCCTACCAGGCGCAACTGCCGCGCGGCCACAGGCGCCCTCCCCCGCCGCTGCCTTTCGGCGGCCCGCGGGTGCGCTAAGCGAGGCCGGTCCCGGTCATTCGGCCGGGACAGCCTGCCTTTGCTTGTCCTGCGCGGCGCTCTTGCGCGTGTGCAGCAGCAGTCCGCACAGCCCCGCCGCCAGCGACAGCGCGGCAATGCAGATCATCGTGAGGTAATAGCCCGCCGGTGAAGGGAAAGCCGCGCCTTCCGGCGATTTCACCGTATCCGAGGCCAGCACCAGCGCGATCATTTGGGTGCCGACGGCCCCGCACATGCCGCGAATCACCGACATGGCGCCGATAGCCTCGCTGGTCCGGTCTTCCGGCGCGGCATCGACGATCACGATAGGCAGGCAGGCATTGAGCAGCGAAGTGCCGAATGAAATCAGGCAGAGCAGCAGGATCATCTGGATCAGAGTATCGGGCAGTGTCAGTCCGACCAGCCAGCCGACCGTAGCCATCAGGCCGCCGGCAACGATCGGCACCCGCACGTTGGCCTTCACCGACAGCCAGCCGGAAAGCGGGCCGGCGAAGAAGGAGAGGAAATTCGACGGCAGCTTGGCGAAGCCCGCCAGCGTCGCGGTGAAACCGAGGCCGGCCATGGTCCAGGCCGGAGCCTGCATGTAGGTGGAGAAGACGAAGACGATCTGCGCGCTGCCGAGGCCAAGCAGGACGGCGCAGACGTTGGCGACGGCAATGTTCCGGTCGCCCAGCAGGCGCAGGTTGATGAACGGCTCGCGCGCCCGGAGGCTGCGCCGCGCCCAGAACGCCAGCAGCACCGCTCCGCCCGTTGCCACCGCCCAGCAACGCGGATCGAGCCAGCCATAGGTCTTGGACAGGCTGAGGCCCAGCAACACGGCGCCGATGCCCGGCGCCGGCAAAAGGCCCTCGATCCAGTCGATCTTCTCGGTGGGGGGCGTTCCCGGGCGGGCAGGCACGATCAGGCGCACGCCGATATAGGCCACGACCAGCAGGATCCCGCTGATGACGAACAGCCAGTGCCAGTTGAGATTGTCGATGATGGCCCCGCCCAGCACCAGGCCCACCGCCACGCCCGCGCCCTGCGCCGTGGTCATCAGGCCGACGGCGACAGGCACGCGTTGGGACGGCAGCGCTTCGCGCAGGATGCCGATCGACAGGGGGATCGCGGCAGAGGCAAATCCCTGCAGCGCCCGCCCTGCCAGCACCAACGCAAAGTTGGTCGTCACTGCGCTCAATATCGAGCCCACCGCGGCCACCGCCAGCAGCAGCAGCATGACCCGCCGTCGGCCAAACATGTCGCCAAGCCGCCCCGCGACAATGCAGGCGACCGTGCCGATCAGCATGTGCATGGTCACCAGCCAGCCGGCCGTGATCGGGTCGCCGAAAGTGCGGATCAGCGTCGGCAGCGCGGCATAGAGCATCGAGGTTTCGAAGGTCGCGCAGACTTCCACGAGAAATATCGCGGCAATGATCGCATTATGGTTCGATCGCATTGTAGGCCTTGTTCCTCGTCCCGGCTGGGCCGTTAGACTTGTTTGCCCCCACCTTCGGACGAAATGACATGCAAGGCAATGGTGCGTGGAGCCACTGCACCTTCGCTTGATAAATACCCTTCGGCTGCTAGCTTTGGATTTCCGGCATAAAGAGGGGGAAATCATGCATCGATGGCAACTTCGCCTCGCGGGTTTGCTGCTCGCGGCCCCTTGGTGTTTCGGCATCGCGCCGCAATCGGCTCAAGATACCGCAGTGGCCGCCCGGCCTACACCGCCGCTGTCCGTACTAGGCCTAAGAATGGGCGTGTCGAGGATCGAACAAGTAAGGGCCATGCTGCGGCGCGCCGGCGCGACGGTGACCGAAAGCAAGGCCGAAGTATCGGGAGCAATGCAGCTCACTGCCCGGCATGGCCGGTATAACGGCATTGATCCCCGCCACGATACTGTGCTGTTCGAATTCTCCAACGAGGCTCCCAACGCACTCGATACAGTGACCATTTCCTATGGCGACGCCAGCGAAAGGCTGGAATACGGCCGCATGGACGAGTTCACCAGGCGCTGGGGCATCAGCGACGGGGCCGAGGCGCAAACCTGGCATGGAACCGTGCGCCGCGTCACGATCACGCTGTGGCGCGATCAGCAGACCCGCGAATTCACCGAAACCTACTCCGTCTACAAGCCGCCTGCGCCTTGATCCACCTCCAGACCGCCTGGTGGGCGCATTACATCGGTGATCTCGTCGCATGGACCGGCGCGGCGCTGGCCGGGCGATGGCAGTATCGTCGCTGGCCCGAAGACGCGCGCCGGCTCGCGGGGATGAGCGGCGCATCCTATTACGTGACCCTGGCCGTGGGCGCCTTGCTGGGCGCATGGCTGTTCGGTTCGGTCAATTCGCTGCGCAGCCTCGCCGCCGCGCCTTCGCACAGCGTCGCGGGAGCCTTGGCGGGCGGGATCGCCGCAGTTGAACTATGGAAATGGCGCAAGGGCGTCCGGCAGTCCACCGGCGGCGCCTTCGTACTGTCGCTTGCCGTCGGCATTGCCCTGGGCCGGCTGGGCTGCCTGTTTTCGGGCCTGCCAGATTTCACTTACGGCCAGCCCACCGCCCTACCCTGGGCATTCGATCTGGGCGACGGCGTGCCGCGCCATCCGGTGCAGCTTTACGAGGCAGTGGCCATGGCCCTGTTCGCCCTGGCCTGGCCGATCGCACGCATGCGTGGGGCGGGCTGGGCGCGCGACCATGCTTTTCATGCGCTGATAATCTACTATGCTGTGCAACGCTTTGCGTGGGAGTTCCTGAAACCTTACCCACCGCTGGTGGGTCCGTTGAACGTCTTCCACCTGCTGACCTTGGGGATGTTGATCTATGGAATCGTCTGGTGGCGGCGTGGAGATACTGGACCCCGCACAGGCCAGTGAAGTGCACCAGCGCAAGGCCGCGCCCTACATCTTTCATGGCCAGACCACTTCGCTGTGCGAGACCTGCCTCGAACCGGTGGCGACCAAGGTCATCATAGAGGACGACAAGGTCTGGTACCTCAAGCGCTGCTTCGATCATGGCGTGCAGAAGGTCCTGATCAGCGACGACCTGGAATACTGGCGCCAGCAAAAATTGTGGTTGAAGCCCGGCGACCGCCCGCTGACCGCCCAGACCCGCACCGAGGCCGGATGCCCGTTCGATTGCGGCCTTTGCCCCGACCATGAGCAGCATAGCTGCCTTGCCATCGTCGAGATCAACCAGGCCTGCAATCTCGCCTGCCCGGTCTGCTTCGCCAATGCCGCCGATGTGCACGGAAGCCACCGCCCGCTGGCCGAGATCGAGGCCATGCTCGATGCCCTGGTCGCAAGCGAGGGCGAGCCTGACCTGGTGCAGATTTCCGGCGGCGAGCCGACCATCCACCCCGAATTCTTCGACGTGCTCGATGCCTGCAAGGCGCGACCGATCCGCCACGTGATGATCAACACCAATGGCGTGCGGATCGCGCAGGACCGGGAATTCGTCGAACGGCTGGCGACCTATGCACCTCGGCTGGAAGTCTATCTCCAGTTCGATTCGATGAACGACGATGCCCTGATGAACCTGCGCGGAGCGAGACTGGCGCGCATCCGCCAGCAGGCGCTGGAGGAGCTGGAGCGGGTCGGGCTTTCGACCACCTTGGTGGCGGTGGTGAAGCGCGGGGTGAATGATCGCGAGGTAGCCGATATCGTCAGCCACGCGCTCGAATGGAGCTGCGTGCGCGGCGTCACTTTCCAGCCGGTGCAGGATGCCGGCCGCAACGAGGGCTTCGACGCCAACGCAAACCGCGTGCTAATCACCGAAATCCGCCGCGAAGTAGCGAAAAGCGGCGTCTTCGGGTTGGAAGACATGATCCCCCTGCCCTGCAATCCCGACCAGATATGCATCGGCTATGGCCTGCGCCAGGGCCGCACGGTCACCCCGATCACTTCGCTGCTGCCGCGCGAACTGATCCTGCAGGGCCCCAACACCATCAGCTACGAGGCCTATCCCGAACTGCGCGATGGCATCCTCGACTTGCTGTCGCTGGCGACCACCCAGTGCAACACTGAGGAAAAGCTCGCGGGCCTGCTCTGCTGCTTGCCGCAGGCGATGGTGCCGCAGGAGCTGAGCTATGCGAACAGCTTCCGGGTGGTGATCCTGCAGTTCCTCGACCGATACAATTTCGATCTGGGCACGGTGAAGCGCAGTTGCGTCCACTTCGTCACCGGCGATGGCCAGATCATCCCGTTCGACACCTACAACACCTTCTACCGCGAAGGCGCGGAGGGCGCCGAGGTGGTCAACCGCCACCGCGCGCTGGCGGCGGCAAGGCGGCCGAGATGAAGGCGGTTGGAGGAATCCTGATCGCCGTCGGCGTACTCATTGCCGGCCTCAGCGGGCTTTGCTCGCTTTCCATGCTGCTGGAAGAGGCCACGCGACCAAATGCGCAAGTGGGCGATTGGCTGGTCATCGTCGGGCTAGTCGGAGGCATTCCTTTCCTGACGGGGCTGGCGCTGATCTATTCTGGAATGAAAATGCTGAAGGAGACACCCCGGCCGTGACTTTTTCACGAAGGTATGTGCGATGAAGAACGTCTTCGGCGGCATCATGATGGGCTGCGGCATCCTGGTCGCGGGCCTCAGCGGCCTGTGCCTGCTGTTCGCCCTGGCATCGACCTTTCTCGACGCGTCGGTTGGTGGAACCAGCATCGAGATCATGTCGGTGATTCCCGCCGCCCTGATTTTCGCCGGCATCCCGATCGCCATCGGTGTCGGCCTGTTCTTCGGCGGCAGGGCGCTGATGAATGCGCCGCGCCCGGCCCCGATGCAGGAGCCGCCTGTCGCGCCGGAAGATGTCAGGCTGGCCCGCCCGCCTGAAGATCCGCCGACCGGCTGATCCTAGCGCCGTTCGGAAATTCCAACGTCCGCAAAAATTGGGGGAAGTTCATGTCGACCGCGAAAAATGTCTTTGGAGGCCTGTTTGTCGGCTGCGGCGTGCTGATAGCGGGCACGGCGGGAGGGTGCCTGCTGATCGTCTGGTCGCTTTCGCGCGACACGGCCTTCAACATGTCGGACATTTCCTTCCTGATCGGACCCACACTGGTCGGATTGGCCATGGTCGGCCTAGGGCTGTTCATGCTGCTCAAGAAGTCCGCCGCCAGCCCGCCCGGCGCCAATCCTGGCCAGCCGGCCGTGCCCCCCGAACAGATCAGGCGGGCGGCGCCCCCGGCGGACTCCGACTCAACAACGGAATGACGCGCAATCGCGCGGGCGGAATTCGCAACCGGACAAATGCCAGCCCGCTGTGCGCAAAGCGCCTGAATTTGAGCTACCGCAAGGTGGACGGCGCTGACCGCGTCATAGGCATTTGGAGTTCGATCGACGGAGGCGGACATGAAGTTTCCGCGAGGTCCTGCCCTGATTGGCGCAGGCGTTTTCCTGGGCTGAGCGGGTGTCGTCACCTTTCTCTACGATCGCTTCCTCGTGGCGCTGACCGGCGACATTGGCATTGTCAGCCCCCATGTTCCGGTCGCCATGTTGATCATTGTCCCGATCTTCCTGGGGGTGTCCTTGTTCATTCTGGGCCGCTGGATCCTGGTGACCGAAGACGACACGTTGGCAAACGCGCGGCAGTCGCATGGGGCAATGATGGGCCTTGGCTTGCTGATTGCCGGTACGACCGGCCTTTGCACCCTAAGCGGGTTGAATGGCGACATTGCCGATCTTGTCGTGCTCGCTGTCGGACTGACCTTTTGCTTCAGCGGTGTCACATTGTTCTCTGCAGGGCTGAAAGCCCTCGAAAAAGATGACCACGGCGACCCGACCGATCCCGCCCCGGACTGCTGATCAGGTCGAATAGCAGACGCTGCCCATCCGCAGCCCGATGACGGATCAAGAAAGGCGTCGCCCCGGAGTGAAGCGCACGGGAACCGAAAGATAGCCCTGCATGGTCGAAACATCCGGGATCGGCTCCAGTTCCGCCTCGACCAGCGCATAGTCCGGCAAGCGCCGCAGCACTTCCTCCATGCAGATGCGGGTCTCCAGTCGGGTGATATTGGCGCCCAGGCAATGGTGCGCCCCAGCGCCGAACGTCAGATGCCGGTTGGGCTTGCGGCGGATGTCGAACTCGTCGGCGCGCTCGAAAACTCCCTCGTCGCGATTGGCCGAGGCCCAGCACATGAACACCCGTTCGCCCTCGCGGATCGGTGTGCCGCCCACTTCGGTGTCCCGCGTCGCCACGCGGGCGAGCCCGGGCTGCGGCGAGAAGAAGCGCAGCATTTCCTCGACGGCGCTGCGCATCAATTCGGGATTGGCCGCCAGATCCTCGCGCTGCTCGGGATGGCGGCCCAGATGCACCCATGCGCTGCCGAGCAGCGACTGGGTCGATTCCAGCCCGCCGGCAACGAAGTTGATCAGCACCGCGATCTGCTCCCACTGCTCCAGCGGACGCCCGTCGATGCGCGCGTCAAGCAATCGGGCGATAACCTTGCCCTCCACCGGATCGGTGCGCTGCCGTTCGAGCGCATCGACGAAGGCCTGACGAGTCCAGGTGAAACGCTCGTTAACCCGGCGCATGTCCTCTTCCGGATCGATCGCGCGCCTCGCGGTGCTACGCCGTTCGGAGACGTAATGCGGCCAGTCCTCCTCGGGCAGGCCAGTCATCCGCAGGGTGACGATCGCGGTCAGGGGTGCTGCAAGATCGTGGACCAGGTCGGCCTCGCCCTTCTCGATGAAGCCATCGATCAGCCCGCTCACCAGGTCGCGGACTTCCGGCTCCAGTGCAGCAAGCGCGGCGGGAGTCACCGTAGGCTCCAGCAGGCGGCGATAGACGAACGAGTGAGGCGGATCGAGATCGCCCGGAAGCACCCAGGGCGGATCGCCGGGGCCGCGGTTCGACGGGATGCTCATCCCGGCGCGCAGCGAAAAGCCTTCGTCGTCGCGCACCACCTGGCTGACGTCGGCATAGCGGGTCAGCACGTGGAAGCCGCCATAGGCATCGGTGCGAGCCACCGGACAGTGCGCGCGCATGTAGGCGAACACCTCGTTGATGTTAGCCGCGAACTGCGGGTGATGGTGATCGAAGTGGCGCGCGAATTGTGCGACGTCGAAGTCCTGCATAGCCCTCTCCACCTTCGTCTGACCGCAGGATAGGGCCAGCAGAGCCTCGCAATCAACCTTTGACGATAATTCTGGCGGAATGCCGATGGCCTGCGCCAAGATCAACAGATGAACCGCCGATTCGCCCTCACCGCCCTGCCCCTCCTCCTGGCGCTTGGCGCGACCGCCGCTGGCGCCGCGCCGGCCCGCCGTCCGGCTGCCCCGCCTGCGCCGCTGGCCGATCTGGTCAGAGTAGCGATGAACACGGAAATGGGCACGATCGTGCTCGAACTCGATGCCAAGCACGCGCCCGTCACCGTGCGCAATTTCGTGCGCTATGCCGATCAGCGCCGGTTCGACGGGATCGTCTTCTACCGGGTGATGCGGCTTGCCTGGGGCCAGCAGCCCAATGGCCTGATCCAGGCCGGCACGCGCGGCGACCCGCGCCGCGAACTGCCGCCCATCGCGCACGAGCCGACCAGCCAGACCGGCGTTCTGCACAAGGCCGGTACAATCTCGATGGCGCGCTGGGCGCCGGGCACCGCGCGCGGCGATTTTTCCATCCTGCTGTCGGACCAACCCAACTATGATGCCGATCCCGCTTCGGAAAATCCGGAGGCAAGGGCCGGGTTTGCCGCCTTCGGCCAGGTTGTCGAAGGCATGGACGTGGTGCGCAAGATCTTCGACGTGCCGCTCTCTCCCACGGCCGGCGAAGGCGTCATGAAGGGACAGATGATCGCCAAGCCGGTGCGCGTGCTGACGGTACGGCGATTGCCGCCCGCGATGTAGCGGCACGCGATATTTCCGGCCGGCGCCTCCAAACCGAAGAAATAGTTTGTTTACTGCGTTAACTACCCAATACGACAATACATCAAATGTAATCCCCCAAGCAGTCTGGAAAAGTAGGGGTACTTTCCGGGCACATATCGAGATTGCTCTTGATGAGAACCAGAATGCAGGAAACCGGGCTTGGGGAAGCCTCCGGGAACGATTCAACCAGAGGTCGCGAACGAAGGCTTGCACATAGAATTACGCCGACATTCCGCACGGCCAAACTTGTTGCCGGCGATATCGAAGTTCCCTGCATCGTCCGCGATGCCTCGATTTCAGGTGTCATGGTGCAACTATTCGGCGCCATACCTGAAGCCGAAGCCCATGTTCTGGAACTGAACAATGGCGAACGCTTCGCGGCCGATCCGGTGTGGATCGACACGAGAAACGCCGGGTTGCGCTTTCACGACCATATCGAGCTGAACCGGCTGCTGGCCTTGTCCATGGGGAAATTCCCGAAGAGGCCATTGCGTGTGCGCACCAGGGCCATGGCCAATATCATCCTTGGCGAAGAGACTTTTGCTGCGGCGATCGAGAACATTTCCCAGCAGGGCGCGAGAATCGCCTGCGGCACGCATCTTGCGATTAATCAGCTTGTCCGGGTGGAAACCGGCATCGTCCCCTCGCTCTACGCCAAGGTCCGCTGGCGCAAGCAGCCCGATTACGGGCTTGTCTTCGAACGCCTTCTTGAATTCGAAGAACTGGGGAGCTTTGCCGCCGCGACGCTGGAAAGCGACGTGCCGGCCGCTGCCAGCAAGGTCGCCTGACCCGGCGGTTTCCACTTGCCTCGCCGCCCCTTCGCGACAATCCTGCGCGAAGGGAGAATGCCATGGCGATCGAGAAGAAGCCCTTCGTCTGCCGCAATTGCGGCGCCACTTGCCCAATCATGGTCACGCTCGACGGCCGGCAGGTGCTCAAGGTCGAGGGCGATTTCGATGCGCCGGTCTATCGCGGCTACACCTGCCCCAAGGGCCGCGCGATCCCGCAGGAGCACCATAGGCCGGACCGGCTGCTCCATTCGCTCAAGCGCCTGCCCGACGGCCGCCGGGTGCCGATATCCAGCGAACAGCTTGTCGAGGAGATCGCGGCCAAACTGGGGCGGATCATCGATGCCCATGGGCCGCAGGCGGTGGCGGCGTTTCTCGGCAATGGCGTTTCGGCGCAGACGGCGGCTTCGGGCATGATGTTGTCCTTCCTCACGGCCATCGGCTCGCCAATGATGTTCACGCCCGGCACCATCGACCAGCCCGGCCTCGCCCTCGCCAAGGCGCTGCACGGAAACTGGCTGGGCGGGCGGATGCACACGGACCAGTGGGAAACGGCCCTGGTCGTCGGCGGCAATCCGGTCGTCTCTAAGCAGTACCTGCCGCAAAATCCGGCCTGGCAGCTCAAGGAGCTGGAACGGCGGGGCATGCGCCTGATCGTCATCGATCCGCGCCGCACCGAAACCGCCCGCCGCGCCGCCGTGCACCTGCAGGCGATCCCCGGAGAGGACCCCACGGTGCTGGCCGGCCTGATCCACCTGATCTTCACCATGGACGGGGTGGACGAGGCTTTCGTGGCGGAAAACGCCGAAGGCATGGCCGCTTTGCGCGATGCCGTTGCCGCCTTCACCCCGGACTATGTCGCCGCCCGCGCCGGGCTGGCCGTTGAAGACCTCGTCGCCGCCGCGAGAACCCTGATCGAGGCCAAAGGCGGCGATACCCTGCCCGGCATCGGCGCCTCCATGGCGACGCGCGGCAACCTGATGAGCTATCTCGCGCTGTGCATCCAGACGCTGCGCGGCTTCTGGGCGCGCGAGGGCGATGTCGTCTCGCGCCCCAAGGTGCTGACCCCGCGCCGCGCCTGGCCTGCCCAGCCTGCCGCCCCCACCCGCGCCTGGAGCGACAAGGCAAGCTTCGGTTCGCGCGGCCTGCTCGCCACCGCCGCCGGAATGCCCGCTGCCGCACTGCCCGAACTGATGCTGTCCGAA
>JAYRPK010000124.1:0-9371 GCA_041911195.1 Novosphingobium sp.
CTTTGCCTGCAAATCAGGGGATTCAATGAAGCGCGGATCGGTATCGAATGCAGGCGGGTTACCCTATGCACTGGGGGCATACCTGATCTGGGGGCTGTTGCCGCTTTACCTGATTACGGTGCGCCAGGTGCCGCCGCTTGAATTCGTCGGCTGGCGAATCGTCTTTACCCTGCCGATATGCCTCGCCGTGGTAGCGCTGCGGCGGCAAGGCGCGGAGCTCTGGGCGGCCATCGCGAACCTGCGCATGCTCGCTTTGCTGAGCCTGAGCGCATTGCTGATCGGGGCTAACTGGACGATCTATACCATTGCCATCCAGGCGGGCCACGTTTTCGCCGCCAGCCTTGGCTATTACATCAACCCCCTGGTCAACATCCTTGCCGGCACGCTGTTCCTCGGCGAACGGCTCAACGCACGCCAATGGAGCGCCGTGGCGCTGGCGGCGGCGGGAGTGGCGCCGCTGGCCTGGCAGGCGTCAGCCATGCTGGGGATCAGCCTTTCGCTAGCGCTGACATTCTGCGGCTATGGCCTGGTGCGCAAACTGACGCCGGTATCGTCGCTGACCGGGCTGACAGTGGAGAGCTCGCTGCTGATCCTGCCGGCCATGGCGATCGTCGGCTGGTTCGCCATGACTCCGGCGGGATCGAGCTTCGGCAATGGACTGGTGCCCGATCTGCTGCTCGTTGCCTCCGGCCCGATCACCGCCGCGGCACTGCTGCTGTTTGCCGTGGCTGCGCGGCGGATGGACTATTCCGCCCTCGGTTTCGTCCAGTTCCTGTCACCGACTCTTGTCTTTTTCCTTGGGCTGTTCGTGTTCCATGAACCGCTGCGTCCCGTGCAGCTGGTCTCGTTCCTGATGATCTGGTCGGCGATTGCGCTGTTTTGCTGGGACTTGTGGCGGCGCCGGGGCTTGATTCGTCCGGCGTGACCGCCAATCTCTCTGCCATGACAGCCACTCGCCTGTTTTCCCGCGCCGTCTTGCGGCTTTCCCCTCTGGATGAGGGAGAAGATGTCGCCGATTTCCTGCAAGGCCTGGTCACCAACGACGTGACCGGGGCTCTACCGGCCTGGGCGGCATTGCTGACTCCGCAAGGCAAGGTGCTGTTCGATTTCCTGGTGTGGTGCGACGGCGCCGACCTGCTGATCGATTGCGAGGCCGATGCCGCCGATGCGCTGGCCAAGCGGCTTTCGCTCTACCGCCTGCGCCGCGAGATCGGCATTGCCCGCGACGAAGTGCTTGCCGTCCACTGGCGCGCCGGGCCGGGCAACGACCCCCGGCTGGCCGCGCTCGGCACGCGCTGGCTGGCGCCGGCCGATCCGGGCGATGAAGCTGCCGACGCGGCCTGGCTATCCCATCGCCTGTCGCTTGGCGTCACCGAAGGCAGCGCCGAGCTTGGCCATGGCGATCTGCTGTGGCTTGAATGCAATGCCGCCGAACTGAACGGCGTCAGCTTTTCCAAGGGTTGCTACATCGGCCAGGAAAACACCGCGCGGATGAACTGGCGGCAGAAGGTCAACCGGCGGCTGGCAGTCGTACCGATCGAACGTTCCGACCCTGCCCGCCAGCGCATCGCCTACCCGGATCTTGGCTTCGCAGTCGATCACTTGCGGGTCGAGGACATCGACCCGCAAAGCTACCCAGCCTGGCTTCAGACCGTCTGAGGCGGAACCAGACCTTCGGCAAGGGTGGCTTCGACGAGCATCTTTTCCGCCCGGTCGCGCGCGGCGGTGCGCGGCAGTTCCAGCGACTGCGAAAGCGGCCCGCCCATCAATGCATCGCCCAAGGCCATCAGCACCAGCGCCAGCGTGACTTCGCGCATGGTGTCCGATTCCATGGTGTGGACATCGACGACCAGATCGTGAATCGCATCGATGATCGGATCGAGGGCGTCCTCGTTGCCCGAAAGCAGCATCCACGAGGCAAGCGCGCCACCGCCTTCGCGATCGAAGGCATCGAAGGTCATGTCGACGACATCGCGCGCCGTGGCATCACCGGTGCGGCTGGCCAGCACGGCTTCGGTGATGGAATGGCAGATGGTGCCCGCAAGATGCTGGGCAAGAGCCTTTTGCAGGCCCGAGGCCGAGCCGAAATGATGCAGAAGATTGGCGTGGGTGCGGCCGATCCGGGATCCAACCGCCTTCAGCGTGACAGCCTGCGGACCCAGTTCGATCAACAGCGCCCGTGCGGCCTCAAGCGCGACAGTGCGGCTTTCTTCCTGGGATAGGCGCTTACGTATTGACATATGTGTAAATAGACTACACATTTCCACCATGAGCGCAACCCAAATTCCCGCGCGCGGCCTAGTTGATGCGTCCCTTGCGCGCAAGGGCGGCGCCGATGCCGCGGGAATCACGGTTCGCGACATGCGGTTCGGTCGCGGAAGCAAGCCGCCGCGCTGGTGGCTGAACGGCGATCCGGTGGCGACCGCATGGTTCAATGCCCTGTCGGGCACATTCCCGCGCGGCGAGGCTTCGTTCATCGATGCGGTCAAGGCGCACCGCGACGGGGTTCCGCCCAAGCTGGCCGAGGAAATCCGCGCCTTTATCGTCCAGGAAGTCAACCACACCCGCGAACATGTCGCCTTCAATCGCCATGCGGTCGAAGCGGGCTACGACATGGCCGCGATCGACCGCAACATCGAGGAACTGCTCAAGCAGCTCGAAGGCCGCCCGGCGATCCTCGACCTCGCCTCCACCATGGCGCTCGAGCACTATACGGCGATGATGGCGCACGAATTCCTCATCCATCCGCAGCACCTGGAAGGCGCCGATCCACAAGTCGTCGCCATGTGGCGCTGGCACGCGATCGAGGAGATCGAGCACAAGGCCGTCGCCTACGATACCTGGCTGCACGCCACTCGCGACTGGAGCCGGGGCAAACGCTGGCGAGTCAAGGCGATCATCATGCTGCTGATCACCCAGAAGTTCATCGCCCACCGCGTCCGCGACACGCTGGCACTGCTGGCGCAGGACGGGCTGACCGGCTGGCGAATTCGCTGGCGGCTGTTCGCCTATCTGTTCTGGAAACCGGGAGTGCTGCGCCGCATTTTTCCGGCCTGGCTGAGCTACTTCATGCCCGGCTTCCATCCCTGGAACACCGACGACCGGCACCTGATCGCGGAATGGGAAGGCAAGCTGCCGGCCAACGAAGCAGTCTGATTCCGGCCTGAACCGGAAACTCTATTCGGCCAGCCGATAGAGCTCCTGCCCGCCGGGAACACCGTCCTTGGCGGCGCCATCGAGCGCCGGGGCGGCATTGCGGCGGGTAGCGGCGGCATCGGCAATCAGCCGGTCGTGATCGACGGGTGATATGCGCTCCCAACCCTGGCGGGTCAGCCGTTCCATCGGCCGGTAGCGCACCTTGTATTGCATGCGCGGACTGCCTTCGACCCAGTAGCCCAGATAGACAAAGGGCAGGTTCGACTGCTCTGCGCGGCGGATGTGGTCGAGGATGATGTAGTTGCCCAGCCCTTCGCGGCTTTCGTGATCGGGCTCGTAGACGCTGTAGATCATCGACAGGCCATCCGCCTGCCGGTCGGTCAGGCAGGCGCCGACCAGGCGGCCCGGCGAGATCCCGTCGGCGGAAGGCTCGCGGTATTCAACGATGTAGCTGGTGACCGGCGTATGCTCTACCATGTCGGCGAAATCGGTCTCGTCCATCGAAGCCATGCCGCCACCGGGATGCCGCACGCCCAGATAGCGCTGCAGCAGCTCGAACTGTTCGGCGGTCGACCATGGCCGGCACAGCGACACCTGCAGGTCCGAATTGCGCTTGAGATTGCGCCGTTGGGTTCCTGAAGGCTGGAATTCCTTCGTCACCACCCGCACCGAGATGCAGGCCGAGCAATCGATGCAAGAGGGGCGATAGGCGACAGTCTGGCTGCGGCGGAAACCGATCCGGCCCAAGGCATCGTTGAGTGCATCGGCATGCGGCCCGCGCAACTCGGTGAACACCTTGCGCTCCTGCCGGCCCGGAAGATAGGGGCACGGCGCCGGGCTGGTCACGAAGAACCTGGGAAAGCGGACCGGTGCCGTCACGGGTGGTGTGTTCCTGACCTCTGTCGATGCGGGACTCATCGCGTGAAGGGAATATGCCTTCCCGACCCACCTGTTGAAAGTCTTTTAACCAAGAATCAGCGTTAACGAACAGGAAATTTGCACAGCCCCGTGCTGACTGGCAAGCCGCCGCTACCTGTCCTTGCGTAGTGGCCGGCCGGGGCGCCGGCCGGAAATGGTCATCACGTCGAAGACATAGCCTGCCTCGGCCAGTTCGTTCAACAAGGCATCGAGCGCCTCCTGGTCGCGCACTTCGTATTCGATCTCGGTGCTGGTGCTCTTGGCGGAGAGCACGCCGAAGATGCGCTGGTGCGCCACTTCGATGATGTTGGCGCCATTGCGGGCGAAGATGCCCGATATCTGGTGCAGTGCGCCCGCCCTGTCGTTGAGCAGCACGGAAATCCGCCCGATCCGCCCCGAACGCGCAAGGTTGCGCAGGATGACGTTGGCAAGGAAGCGCTGGTCGATATTGCCGCCAGTCAGCACCACGCCCACATTGCGCCCGCGAAATTCGGGCCGGAACGCCCCGCTTTCGACCGGCAGCAGGCTGGCCAGCCCGGTCGCGCCGGCGCCTTCGGTCACGGTCTTTTCGATGTCGAGCAGCATCGAGATCGCTTCCTCGATCTTCGATTCCGAAACGATCCGCATTTCATCGACCAGGGCCAGGACCACCTGCCGTGTCAGCACGCCCGGCTCCTTGACGGCGATGCCTTCGGCGATCGTTTCGCCGCCGCCGCGCATTTTGCCGCCGTTCTTGACGAGATACATCGCCGGATACTGGTTCGACTGCACCCCGACGACCTTGATCTCCGGCTTCATCGCCTTGGCCGCCACCGCCATGCCCGAAACCAGCCCGCCGCCGCCCACGGGAACGATCAGCGTATCGAGCTCCGGCACGTCCTCCAGCATTTCGAGCGCAACCGTGCCCTGCCCCGCCATCACCGCCGGATCGTCGAAGGGATGGACGAACACGAGACCGAGCTGCTGTTCAAGCTGCCTGGCATGGGCATAGGCCTCGTCGAAGGTATCGCCCTCGAGGATCACCGTCGCGCCATGGCCGCGGGTGAGCTGCACTTTGATCATCGGCGTCGACCGGGGCATGACGATGGTCACCGGAATGCCCAGGCGGCCGGCGTGATAGGCCAGACCCTGCGAGTGATTGCCCGCCGAAGCCGCGATCACCCCCTTGCCGCGCTCATCCGGCTCAAGCGTGAGCAGCTTGTTGAGCGCGCCTCGTTCCTTGTAGGCGGCGGTGAACTGCAGGTTCTCGAACTTCAGCCAGACATTGGCCCCGGTGATCTGCGACAGCGTCTTCGAATGCATCGTCGGCGTGCGCACCACCGCACCCGAAATCCGCGCCGCAGCCACGCGGACGTCGTCGAGGGAAAGCGGCAGCGGGCCGCTCGCGGGCCTTGGGCTCGGCTTGGTCATGGCTGCGAGGGGTAATGGAAGACGCCAAATTTTGAAAGCATCCTACCCTTTGCCGAATTCCCCGCTACACAGCAGGCATGAGCGAAGCGTTGAACCTCTCCTTCATCGGACTTGGCACCATGGGCGGGGCGATTGCCCGGCACATCGGCAATGCCGGCCATCGGCTGACCATCTACAACCGCTCGCCCGGACGGGCCGACAAGTGGCAGGCGGCGAATCCCGGCCTGGCCGTGCGCGTGGCGACAAGCCCGGCCGATGCCGCGGAAGGCGCCGATGCGGTGATCACTTGCGTCGGCAACGACGATGACCTCGCCGATGTCGTGCTGGGCGCGCGCGGGGTGTTCTCCAAGCTGCGCAAGCATGCGGTGTTCATCGACCACACCACGGTTTCGGCCCGCATCGCCCGCCAGATCGCAGTGGAGGCGCGCGACCTTCAGGTGCATTGTGTCGATGCGCCGATGACCGGTTCGCAGATCGGAGCGGAAAAGGGCACGCTGACGCTCATGTGCGGCGGCAGGGCCGACGCCATCGAGGCGGCGCGCCCGATCATGCAGGCCTATACCTCGCGCATCGTCCATGTCGGCAAGGCCGGCGCCGGGCAGACCACCAAGATGGTCAACCAGATCTGCATCGCCGGCATCGTCGCCGGCCTGGCCGAGGCAGTGCGCTTCGCCGAGGCGGCGCATCTCGATCTCGACAAGGTCTACGAGGCTATATCGGGCGGCGCGGCGCAGAGCTGGCAGATGGACAACCGCTGGCAGACCATGACCCGGGACGAATTCGACTTCGGCTTCGCCATCGACTGGATGCGCAAGGACCTGGGCCTGGCCATGGACGAAGGCCGCGGGCTGGGAGTCTCGCTGCCGATCACCGCCTTGGTCAACCAGCTTTATGCCGACGTTCAGGCGCTGGGCGGCGGCCGGCAGGATACCAGCGCACTGATCCGGCGGCTGCCGAGGAAGGGCGGCAAGTGAGGCCTTGGACTGCGGCGGCGCTCCTGATCCTGGCCGCCACTACCCCCAGCCTGGCTCGGGCCGACACTCTGGTCGACAATGTCGATGGCTTCACCTTCACCGCCGAGGGCCGGATCCAGCGCTTCAACGGCCTGCTGATCGGCGACGACGGGCGAGTCGAGCAACTGCTCCAGCGCAGCGACAAGCGCCCCGCGCGCGCCGATTTCCGGCTCGACGGCAAGGGGCGGGTGCTGATGCCGGGGCTGGTCGACGCGCATGTCGACGTGATGGCGCTCGGCCTCGCCCTGCTGGGGCCCTCTTCCGACAAGGCGCGGCCCCGGCCCGAGGACCGCGACGGCGCTCTCGCCAAGGCCCAGCAATACCTGCTGGAGCGCGGCGTCACCACGGCCACCGACATGGGCACCAGCATCGAGGCCTGGCAGAGCTATCGCCGCGCCGGCGATCTTGGCCGCCTGTCGATGCGCATTGTCGGCTTTGCCGCCAGTGTCGACGACATGGTGCTGATCGGCGGCCCCGGCCCCACGCCGTGGCTCTATGATGATCGCCTGCGGCTCAACGGCCTGCGCATATCCTTCGCGCCGCCACCGCCTGCCCCGATCGCCCGGCGAACTCTGACCGTGGCGCAAGCCCAGGCCGAACAGGCGGCACACAATCGGCAGGCGCCGATCCAGCTCAAGAACCTGCTCAGCCGCGCGGCGATCGACGGGTTCCAGGCGGCGGTGGTGATCCAGGATGCCGGTTCACTCGCGCCAGTGCTCGATGCGATGGCCGAGATGCAGCAGACCTACAAGGGCGACCGGCGCTGGCGGATCGACATGCCTCTCGCGCCCGAAGCCGCTGCCTTGCCGCGCATTGTCCAGCAGGGCATCTCCGTCTCGCTGATCGCGCCTCCGGGCGGTCCCGCTCCGGCGATCCCCGCCTTTGCCGGGCCGGGTGCGCCAAGCCTGCACTACAGCATCGGTTCGGGCACACGCCAGGGCGGGTTCGAACCCTTTGCATCGCTGGCCAACACCCTGGCGCGCGAAACCGCACTGTTCGCCATGTCGGCGGACGCCGCCCGGGCAGCCCAGGCCGAGGGCCGGTTCGGCCGCCTCGCCGTGGGCCAGCGCGCCGACTTCCTGCTGGTGGACCGCGACCCCTTGCTGGCCGCGCCGTCGGAACTGCGATCGTTCAGGGTGTTGCAGACCTGGATCGGCGGCAAGATGGCCTGGCAGGCGAAGGAGGAAGCGCCGTCAGCTCCCCGCTGACGCACCCTCGCCGTCCGCCGCACTGCCTTCCGCTTCCGCCGCGCGTTCGCGCTCTGCCCGCTTCTCGCCGATCCCCATCAGCACCAGCGAACCTTCAAACAGGATATACATCGGCACGGCCAGCAGCAGCTGGGAGATGACGTCGGGCGGGGTAATGATCGCCGCGATCACCGTGATCCCCACAATCACATAGCGCCGCGAGCGCACAAGTTGCGTCCGGCTGAGGATGCCCGCCTTGTTGAGCAGCATCAGCAGCACCGGCAGCAGGAAGCAGAAGCCGAATGCCAGAATGAACTGCATGACCAGGCCGAGATAGTCCTCGGAATTGGGCAGCGCCTCGATCTGCACGCCGCCCTGGGTTCCCTGGAAGCTGAGGAACCAGTGAAAGGCCGTGGGCATCACCACGTAATAGGCCATGGCGCCGCCGGCGGTGAACAGCACTGGTGTCGCCAGCAGGAAAGGCAGGAACGCCTTCTTTTCCTGCGCATAGAGCCCGGGCGCGACAAAGGCCCAGAGCTGGTTGGCGATCACCGGGAAGCTGACGAAGAAAGCGGCGAACAGCGCCACTTTCATCTCGACGAAGAACTGGCCGTAAAGCTTGGTGTAGATCAGCTTGTTGTGCCCTGCGGCGACCAGCGGATGCACCAGAAAGGCAAGGATGTCCTGGGCAAAATAGGCGCAGACCGCGAATGTGACGACCAGCACCGCGATGCAGCGCATCAGCCGCGCGCGAAGCTCGACCAGGTGGTCGAGCAGCGGCGCCTGCGAATCGTCGATTTCCTCGATGCGGAACAGCTTCATGGCGGCGGGAACGGCAGTTGCGGCTCCACGTGGGCGGGGGCCTTGGGTTGTTCGGGCGCGGTCTCTACCGGAACCACATCGGGCGCGGGGAGCTGCGCCGCGGGTTCCGCCGACGAAGGCTCAACATAATGCGCCGGATCGGCCGAAGTCGCGGCCATGATCTCCGCGTTCTGCTCGCGCCACTTCTTCTCCATTTCCTCGAGCTCGGCCTCGCGGATCATGGTTTCGACGCCGCTGCGGAAATGGCCGGAAACGCGCCGGACCTTGGCGATCCAGCGCCCGGCCGTGCGCAGCGCCATCGGCAGGTCCTTGGGCCCGATGACGACGACCGCGACAATGACGATCAGCAACAGCTCCGATGCGCCAATGTCGAACACGCGCCCGTACTCGGCTTACTGGCCGGTCTTGGTCGTATCGGCGGAAGGCGCGGTGGGGCTGGCGTCAGGCGAGGGAATCTGCGCGGGCGGGGCGGCGGGCTTGTTGTCTTCCTCGTTGAGGCCCTGCTTGAAGCTCTTGATGCCCTTGCCGAAGTCACCCATGATATCCGCCACACGGCCGCGGCCGAACAGCAGCAGCACCACGATCAGCACGATGATCCAGTGCCAAAGCGAAAAACCACCCATTACTCAGGACTCCGGTAAAATCGGCGGAACCTGTGTTCCGCATAGCCCCTATCTAGGCGCTTTCTTCCTCGCTTGCCAGTCCATCGGCGGAATCCGCGTCAGGCTGACCGGTTTCCGCCCCGGAATCCGCTCCCGTTTCGGCCCCCGTCTCGGTCATGGCCGCCTCCAGCGCGTCGTCGACCGGATCGAGCAGCCCGGCGGCGCGCAATTCGTCTATTCCGGGCAGGTCCTTGCGGCTCTCC
>JAYRPK010000125.1:0-4578 GCA_041911195.1 Novosphingobium sp.
ATCCCGCCCATGGCGCGCGCGCGAATTTCCATCCGGTTCAACGACCGTCACACCGGCGCCAGCCTGGAAAAGATGGTGGCGGACATCGCCGGGCGCCATGGCGGCACGGCCCGCGCGGAAATTTCCGGCGAGGCCTTTCTCACCCAGCCCGGCATGCTGTCGCAGATTGCCTCCGCGGCGATCGAGGCGGAGACTGGGCTTGTCACCGAACAATCGACCACCGGCGGCACTTCGGACGCGCGCTTCCTTTGCCATCTGTGCCCGGTGATCGAATTCGGCCCGCCCAACGCCACTATGCACAAGCGCGATGAGGCAGTGGCCATGGCCGACCTCGAAGTACTGGCGCGGATCTATCGCCGCATTGCCGAGGCGGCGCTGAAGGGTTGACAGCCACACAAGGGAGACCGGGGATGACAGAGGCAGTGGCGGCAGGGGAAAACCCGGGGCAGAGCAAGCTGCAATGGCGGGTGCTGATCGGCTTCGTGCTGGGCCTGGCCGCCGGCCTTGTCGTCCATTTGACCATGCCCGATGCCGCCTGGCTCGCGCCCACGGTCAAATATGTCACCACGCCGATCGGCCAGATATTCCTGCGGCTGCTGTTCATGCTGGTGCTGCCGCTGCTGTTCTCGGCGCTGGTTATCGGCATTGCCGAGATGGGCGAGATCCGGGCGCTGAAAAGCGTTGGCCTGCAGACGCTGGTCTATACCGTCGTGGTTTCCTCGATCGCCGTCGCGGTAAGCTTGGCGACCGTCAACCTGCTGCAACCCGGCGCCGGGGTCGATCCGGTGGCGGCCAACGCCATGATCGGAAATGCCAGCGAAAGCGCGGCGGGGATCATCGAGAAATCGCAATCGGCCAAGAGCGGAGTCGATGCCGTGATCGGCATTGTCCCGAGCAATGTCATTGCCGCGATGAGCGAGAACGACATCCTGGCGGTGATGTTCTTCGCGCTGCTGTTCGGCATCGGCCTGCTGCTGGTGCAGACGCAGCGCACCGAAACGCTCAAGCATGCGATCGAGGGCGTCTTCGAGGTTTCAATGAAGCTGATCGGGCTGGTCATCCAGCTCGCGCCGTTCGCGGTGTTCTGCTTCATGTTCAACCTGGCTTCGCAATTCGGCTGGGAGCTGCTGTCGAAGCTGGCCGCCTACGTGGCGGTGGTGCTGCTGGCGCTGGCGATCCAGATGTTCGGCGTGTTTCCGGCAATCCTGGCCCTGCTGGCCCGCAAGAACCCGGTGGCCTTCTTCCGCGAGACGCAGGAAGCCCTGGTCATGGCCTTTTCGACCTCATCGTCCAATGCCTCGCTGCCAACGGCCCTGCGCGTCGCGGAGAACAAGCTGAAACTGCCGCCGAAAATCTCGCGCTTCGTGCTGACCATCGGCGCCACCGCCAACCAGAACGGAACGGCCATGTTCGAAGGCGTGACCGTGCTGTTTCTGGCGCAGTTCTTCAACGTGCCGCTGGACTTGTCACAGCAGCTCTTCGTCATGCTGGTCTGCATCCTTGCTGGCATCGGCACTGCGGGCGTGCCGGCGGGATCGCTGCCGGTGATTGCCCTGATTCTGGGCGCGGTGGGGGTGCCGCCGGCGGGGATCGGCCTGATCCTGGGAGTCGACCGCTTCCTCGACATGTGCCGCACGACCCTCAACGTCATAGGCGACCTCGTCGCCGCGACGGTCATCTCCGCGCGCAACAAGTAGGGCCTATTTCTCCAGCTCGACCGGCACGAATGGCCCGAGCCCGCAGCCCGCGCCCTCGTGGAGGTCGCCGCCAAGGCGGTCGAGCACCCGGACGATATCGGTGCTGCATAGCTGGGTGAGCGAGGTCTTGTAACTGAAGGCGTCGGCGCTCTTCAGGCCGTTGCACCGCTGTGGCAGGGTGTTGCGCCAGGCGCGGCGGTTGTCGCGGATGAAATCGATGGTCCAGTCGTCGCGGATGCGGGTTTCGCGGAACTGGACGATCGGAATACAGCTTTGCGCCGGACCGGTAATCCGGGCAGCGGGCGTCACGGCGGGCCGTTCGCCGGGGCCTTCCTGGGTGCAGGATGCAAGGGCGATAGGGGCGAGGGCAAGGCAAAGCAGGTGGCGTGGTGTCATGGCGCTTCTCCGGTCTTGCGGCGCTTGCCCGCGGGTTTGCCCCCACTCTTGCCGGCAGGCTTCTTGCCGCGTTCCAGTATCTTGGGCCTGTAGGCGCAAAGATCAACCACCGGGCAGCGCCAGCATTCGGGCGAGCGGGCCTTGCAGACATAGCGGCCGTGCAGGATCAGCCAGTGATGCGCGCCCACCCGGAACGGCTGGGGCACCTTCTTTTCGAGCTGCTTCTCCACCGCCAGCGGCGTCTTGCCCTTGGCCAGGCCGGTGCGATTGCCGACACGGAAAATGTGCGTATCGACAGCGAAGGTCTCCGCTCCGAAGGCGCAGTTCATCACGACATTGGCGGTCTTGCGGCCGACGCCGGGCAGGGTGGTCAGCACGTCGCGGTCCGCTGGTACCTCGCCGCCAAAGTCGCGGACGAGGATTTCCGACAGGGCGATGACGTTCTTCGCCTTGGCATTGAACAGGCCGATGGTCTTGATGTGCTGCCTCAGGCCCTCCTCGCCCAGTTCCACCATCTGCGCGGGGGTCTTCACTTCGCGAAACAGCGCGCGGGTCGCCTTGTTTACGCCGACGTCGGTTGCCTGCGCGGAAAGCACCACGGCGACCAGTAACTGGTAGACATTGCCGTAGAGCAGCTCGGTTTCGGGCGAGGGGTTGGCTTCGGCAAGGCGGCGGAAGAATTCGAAGACCGTGTCAGCCTTCATCGGGCGGCCCTTGCCGATCCTGAATGGCCTCGCGCCGATCCTGCATGGCTTCGGAAAAGGCAGCCGCCATGATGCCGGTCGGCATGGCGACCAGCCCGATTCCCGCCAGCGCGACGATCGAAGCCATGAACTTGCCCAGCGGGGTGATCGGCGAAACGTCGCCATAGCCCACGGTCGTCAGGGTAATGATCGACCACCACAGCGCGCGCGGGATGGAGCCGAACTTGTCCGGCTGGACGTCGCCCTCTGCCAGGTAAAGCGCCGTGGCGCCGATCAGCAGCAGGAAGGATGCGAGCGCTATGGTGACGTAAAGTTCGTAGCGCCGGGAATGGATGGCGAGGGCCAGGTCGTGGAAGGCGGAGGAGAAATGCCCAAGTTTCGCCAGCATCAGCAGCCGCAGCAACCGCGTCAGCCGCAGCACCGCGACGCCGGGAATCAGCATCGGCAGCAGCGTGACGATCAGCACCGCAAGGTCGATCAGCCCCAGCGGCGAGAAGATGAATTGCAGGCGCTTGCGCAGGGCCGTCTGTGAGCCTGGCTCTTCCGCCGCCGTCCAGATGCGGGCGGCATATTCGAACGAGAATGCCGCGCCGAAGAACAGCTCCATCCGCAACAGCAAGGTGCTGTAATGCGCCTCGATCTCCGGCTCGGTCGAAACGATGGAAGTCAGCACCGCGACGATGATGACGATCGCCAGTGCCCAGTTTCCGGCCGACAGGTGCCCATCGCCAGGCGGATCGCCGTTGAGCTGCAGCCAGGCGCGGTGGCGCAGGGTCATGTTCAGAGTCCCAGCACCTCGGGCATCCGGTATCGCCCGGGCCCTTTGCCGATCAGCCACTGCGCCGCCCGCACTGCCCCCTTGGCGAAGATCTGGCGGTTTTCGGCGAGGTGCGAAAGGGCGATGCGCTCGTTGTCGGCGAGGAAGTGGACGGTGTGGTCGCCCGCCACAGTGCCGCCGCGCAGGCTTGCGAAGCCGATGGTGCCGGGCTCGCGCCTGCCGGTGATGCCGTCGCGGCCGCGCTGGCTGTTCTCGGCAAGGGCGATATGGCGGCCTTCGGCGGCGGCTTCGCCCAGCAGCAGGGCAGTGCCCGAAGGCGCATCGACCTTCATGCGGTGATGAGTCTCGACGATCTCGATGTCCCAGTCATCGCCCAGCCGGCTTGCCGCTTCGCGCACCAGGTGGGCGAGCAGGGTGACGCCGAGCGAGGTATTGCCGGTCTGCAGCACCGCGACGCTTTGCGAGGCGCTGTCGCACAGCCAGTGGTGACGCTCCTCAAGGCCGGTAGTGCCGACCATGATCGGAACCTGCGCCGCCATCGCCGCGTCGAGATTGGCTTCGAGCGCTTTGGGGCTGGAGAAATCGACCAGCACGTCGCAGGCCCGGGCGAGGGCGAGCGGATCGCCGCCCATGTCGATGCCGCCGGCCAGCACCTCTCCCGCATTGGCAATGGCCTCGGCAATCGCGTGCCCCATGCGCCCTTCGCTGCCGATGATTCCGATTCTTGCCATTGCCTGTCCCCTGTGGAGCGTGCTTCATGGCGACGATGGGCAGGTTCCGCAATATCGTCATCCTCACTGGCGCGGGAGTCAGCGCCGAGAGCGGCATCGACACCTTCCGCACGGCCGGCGGTCTTTGGGAAAAATACCGGCCCGAGGATGTCGCTACGCCCGAGGCTTTCGCCCGCGATCCGAACCTGGTGCTCTCGTTTTACGACATGCGCCGCGCGGCCATTCAGGAGAAGGTGCCGAACGAGGCGCATTTCGCACTGGCCATGTTGGAC
>JAYRPK010000126.1:0-1728 GCA_041911195.1 Novosphingobium sp.
GGCCAGCTCGCCGCGCCCCTTGCCGCGCAGGTGCCGTCCATGCCGGTCGATCCCGCCCGGTTGGAGCAGGGCCGGCAGATCATCGCCATCATGTACCCGGCGGACAAGCGCCAGGCGATGATGGGCTCGCTGGTCGAGAACGTGCTGGCCCAGTTCCGCGCCAGTATGAGCCAGCCCTCGACCTATGCCGATCCGGGCCTGAGGAAAATCCTCGACGACGCCTTCGCCGCCATCCCACAGCGCCTGTCGCCCTCGGTGCAGGCCCACTTGCCCCGGCTGTTCGAGGCCATGGCCCGCGCCTATGCGCGCGAGTTCAGCGCGGCGGAACTGCAGGAAGTGCTTGCCTTCGCCCGCACCCCTGCCGGGCGGCACTACCTGCAAAGCTCCCCGACCGTGACTGCCGACCGCGACGTCGCCGCAGCGAACACCGCCTATTTCAACGAGATCCAGCAGCTCAACCAGGCGATTACCGCCGATTTCCGGCGCAATGTGACGGCTTACCTGCAGGCCCATCCGGATGTTGCGGCTCGGCTGCGGAGCCAGAGCCAGACTCCGAACCAGCCGGGGCGGTGAGAATCTTGGGCTGCCGTTCTTGCGACTCGCAATGTCAGCCGCTATTGCCACCGCGTTCGCGTAACTGACGAGACAGGCGGAGTACCGCCGTGGAGCGCGAATGTGGCTTGCCGCTCGTCTGGGCACCCCCTGAAACCGATGGTTGCGAGGCGTGCGCTTGAAATTCAGTTCCCAACAACCGGCTCAGCACAGGGCAGAACGCCTATGAAGATCGCCATTGCCTCCGATCACGCCGCCGTGGAGCTCAAGGCGGAACTGCGCGAATACCTCATCGGCCTTGGCCATGAAGTCGCCGACCTCGGCCCCGCAACCGCCGACCGGGTGGACTACCCCGACTATGGCTACAAGCTGGCCGCAGTCGTCGCCGACGGCACGGCGGAGCGCGGCGTTGCGCTGTGCGGCTCGGGCATCGGCATTTCCATTGCGGTCAACCGCGAGCCGGCATGCCGCTGCGCCCTCGTTTCCGAGCCGCTGTCCGCCGCCCTGGCGCGCGAACACAACGATGCAAACTGCATCGCCATGGGCGCGCGGCTGACCGGCATCGACATGGCCAAGGCCTGCCTAGACGCCTTTCTTTCCACGCCTTTCGGCGGCGGCCGCCATGGCCCGCGCGTCGAAAAGCTCTCCCACCCAACCGTGCCCCAGGACGCCTGATGACCACCCAGACCGCCAATGCCCCCGTC
Organism: Novosphingobium sp.; assembly: GCA_041911195.1. Taxonomy (GTDB): domain Bacteria; phylum Pseudomonadota; class Alphaproteobacteria; order Sphingomonadales; family Sphingomonadaceae; genus Novosphingobium. The sequence goes on from JAYRPK010000126.1 coordinate 1,257, forward strand.
ATTCCCAACGGCTTCTTCACCTCGCACCTCGCCGAGACCGATCCCGAGATCTCCGGCTGGATCGCCAAGGAACTGGGCCGCCAGCGCGACAAGATCGAGCTGATCGCCAGCGAGAACATCTGCTCCAAAGCGGTGCTCGAAGCCGCCGGCTCGGTGCTGACCAACAAGTATGCCGAGGGCTATCCCGGCAAGCGCTACTACGGCGGCTGCGAATACGTCGACGAGATCGAGACCATCGCCATCGAGCGGGCCAAGCAGCTGTTCGGCTGCAACTTCGCCAACGTCCAGCCCAACAGCGGCAGCCAGATGAACCAGGCGGTGTTCCTGGCGCTGCTGCAGCCGGGCGACACCTTCATGGGCCTCGACCTCAACGCCGGCGGCCACCTCACCCACGGTTCTCCGGTCAACATGAGCGGCAAGTGGTTCAACCCCGTCGCCTACACCGTGCGGCCCGACGACCACCGCATCGACA
>JAYRPK010000127.1:0-5149 GCA_041911195.1 Novosphingobium sp.
GGCGATCGGCGCGGCCATGGGGCGCGGCGACAAGGACGAGGCCGAGCGGCTGAAGGCGGAAGTCGCCCAACTCAAGGACGTGCTGCCCACGCTCGAGCAACAGGATCGCGACCTGTCGGCCAGACTGCAGGACATTCTGGCGGCCCATCCCAACCTGCCCGATGCCGACGTGCCCGATGGCGAGGACGAGGCCGGCAATGTCGAATTGTCGCGCTGGGGAACTCCACGCGCGTTCGCTTTCGAGCCGAAGGAACATGCCGACCTCGGCCCGGCGCTCGGGCTCGATTTCGAGACCGGCGCACTGATCTCTGGCGCGCGGTTCACATTCCTTCGCGGGCAGATGGCGCGGCTGCAGCGGGCCATCGCACAATTCATGCTGGATACGCAGACGGCAACGAACGGCTACACCGAATGTGCGCCGCCCTTGCTGGTGAAGGACGAAGCGATGTTCGGCACTACCCAACTGCCGAAATTCGCCGAGGACTCTTTTCGTACCACCGAGGGCCGCTGGCTGATCCCGACCTCGGAAGTTTCACTGACCAATTCGGTGCGCGAGCAGATCCTGACCGAGGCGCAACTGCCCCTGCGCATGACCGCGCTCACTCCCTGCTTCCGCTCCGAAGCGGGCTCGGCGGGCAAGGACACGCGCGGCTACATCCGCCAGCACCAGTTCGACAAGGTCGAGCTCGTCGCCATTTGCCGTCCCGAGGATTCGTCCGCGGAGCACGAGCGCATGGCAGGGGCGGCGGAATCGATCCTTCAGGCACTGGAGCTGCCCTATCGCAAGATGCTGCTCTGCGCCGGAGACATGGGCTTCGCCGCACGCAAGACCTACGACCTCGAAGTCTGGCTGCCCGGCCAGCAGGCCTATCGCGAGATTTCGTCGATCTCCAACTGCGGCCCCTTCCAGGCGCGGCGGATGAATGCGCGCTATCGGCCTGAAGGCGCGAAAGGTACTGAATTCGTTCACACGCTCAATGGCTCCGGCCTCGCGGTGGGCCGCACATTGGTGGCGATTCTTGAAAACTATCAACAGGAAGATGGGTCGGTCGACATCCCGCTAGTACTTCATCCCTATATGGGCGGAGTTACGCGGCTGATACCGTCGCCCTGATGCGCATCCTGCTGACCAACGACGACGGCATCCACGCCCCCGGCCTGGCCGTGCTGGAACGCATGGCCGCCCGCTTTTCCGACGATGTCTGGATTTGCGCCCCGACCGAAGAACAGAGCGGCGCCGGCCACTCGCTCACGCTCAACCGTCCGGTACGGCTGAAGCAGCACGACGCCCGGCGTTTTTCGGTATCGGGCACGCCGACCGACGCAGTGACCATGGCGCTCAAGAAGCTGTTGCCCGGCCCGCCCGATGTGATCCTTTCGGGCGTCAACCGCGGCGCCAACCTGGGCGACGACGTCACCTATTCCGGCACGGTTTCGGCCGCCTTCGAGGGCGCGCTGGCCGGAGTGCGTTCGATCGCCCTCAGCCAGGTCTATGCCCGGGAAGGCGCGGGCGACGAGGTTCCGTTCGAAGCTGCTGAAATCTGGGGAGAACGCGTGCTCGCCCCTTTGCTCGACGCGCCATTCGCGCCACGCACGCTCGTCAACATCAATTTCCCTCCGGTTGCTGCCGAAAAGGTAAGGGGAATTCGCGTGGTTCGCCAAGGCTTTCACGATTATGCGCGCGGCTCGGTTGTCGAGGGCAAGGACCCGCGCGGCTTTCATTACTACTGGTTCGGCCTGCACGGGATCGAGCACACCCCCGGCCATGCCACCGACCTGGAGGCGATCGCCGACGGCTATGTCGCGGTGACACCGCTCCAGCTCGACTTCACGCACGAGGACTCGCTGGCCGCACTCAAGGAGCGGTTCCAGTGAAGCGGCTGGCCCTGCTGGCAACCGCCGTGCTGCTGCTGGCGGAGACCACGCCGGTGCTGCCGCCCAACCGCGAGACCGAGCACCTGGTCAAGCCGGGCGAGACCCTGGGCGGCATCGCCCAGCGCGCCCAGGTGGCGCAGGTGCTGATCGTCGAGGCCAACCAGTTGCAGCCGCCCTATGCCCTGCGGGCCGGCCAGGTCCTGGTCATCCCCCGCACCCGCCGTCACACCGTGGCACGCGGCGACACACCATTTACCATCAGCTACCTCTACGGCGTGCCGTGGAAGGAGATCGCGGTGGCCAACAGCCTGGGTGCGGACACGGTCTTGCGGCCCGGCCAGAACCTGTTGATCCCCACTGTCGTCGCCCCGACACAGCCCCCAGCCGCAAGCACCGCGCCCGCCGCGCCGCCCCCCGCCGCTCGCTTCGCCTGGCCGGTCGCCGGAGAGGTTCGCCGTGGCTTCGCCTCGCGCAGCCAAACCTCCGACTATCACGACGGCATCGACATCACAGCCGCCATGGGCACTGCCGTGCGCGCCACTGCCGCCGGCAAGGTCGCCTTCGCCGGCACGGAACCGCGCCAGTTCGGCAAGCTGGTGGTGATCGACCACCCCAACGGCTGGCAGAGCGCCTATGCCTTTCTCGACCGCATCACGGTGAAGGAAGGGGAAGAGGTGCGCCAGGGCGAGCGCATCGGCCTTTCCGGCCGGACCGGCAGGGCGCACGGGCCGGAGCTTCACTTCGAACTGCGACGCGACAATCGCCCGGTGGATCCGCAGGTGCAATTGGCGCGGCGCGCGGCGCCCCGCAACTGAACCTCAGCCCAGCGCCCAGAACACCGCGCCCATCGCCAGATAGGCCGCGAGCCAGAAACCGGAGTCGATCAGCCGCCCCTTCAGGTCCACCCGCTGGCGCAGGTTGGCGAGCCATAGCGCCGGCACGATGAAGGCAATGGCGATCCCGCCCGATTGCATGAAATAGAGCCATGGCTTGGCCGCCAGCGTAGCCGCGCCGATGCGGGCGAAATTGTGCCCCAGCATGACAGCGCCGATCAGCATGACCAGCACGCTCACCCCATAGTTCTTCGGCCCCGCGCCTTCGCCTTCGAGCAGCGGCCGGCCGGTGCGGAACAGCGGGCCGTTCCACACGATCCCCACGCCCACCGCCAGGTTTGCGGCCAGAACCACCGCGATCCAGTTGACCGGTCCCATGAATTCTCCAATCCACGCTTCGGCTAACTGGTAGCGCAATGCGCCGCGCGGGTGTAGGGGCACGGCCGAAATGGCGCGAAAGCTTCCCCCCCAACCCAAAGTGGGCATGGTCAGCCTGGGCTGCCCCAAGGCCCTGGTCGATTCCGAACGCATCCTCACCCGGCTGCGCGCCGACGGCTATGCGATGTCGCCCGACTATGCCGGGGCCGATGTGGTGCTGGTCAACACCTGCGGTTTCCTCGACAGCGCCAAGGAGGAAAGCCTCGCCGCGATCGGCGAGGCGATTGCCGAGAACGGCCGGGTGATCGTCACCGGCTGCATGGGCAACGAGGCCGAGGCGATCCGGGCGAAGTTCCCCCAAGTCCTCGCCGTCACCGGCGCGCACCAGTACGAGGCCGTGGTCGAGGCGGTGCACGAGGCCGCCCCTCCCGGCCAGGGCCCCTATGTCGATCTGATCCCCCAGCCTGACGTCAAACTCACCCCCCGCCACTACAGCTATCTCAAGATTTCCGAGGGCTGCAACCACGCCTGCGCGTTCTGCATCATCCCGCAATTGCGCGGCAAGCTGGCCAGCCGGCGGATCGACGCCGTGCTGCGCGAGGCGGAAAAGCTGGTTGCGTCGGGCACGAAGGAACTGCTGGTGATCAGCCAGGATACTTCGGCCTATGGCGTCGACATTCGCCACGAGGCGCGCGAATGGCACGGCCGCCAGGTGCGCGCGCACATGACCGACCTTGCCCGCGAGCTGAGCGGCCTCAAGACACCGGAAGGCGCGCGGCCCTGGGTGCGGTTGCACTATGTCTATCCCTATCCGCATGTCGATGCGGTGATTCCGCTGATGGCCGAGGGGCTGCTCACGCCCTATCTCGACATCCCCTTCCAGCACGCCAGCCCCAAGGTCCTCGCCGCGATGAAGCGCCCGGCGAACGAGGCGAAAGTGCTAGAACGGCTGGCCGCCTGGCGCGCGGTGTGCCCGGACATCGCCATTCGCTCCAGCTTCGTCGTCGGCTTCCCCGGCGAGACCGAGCAGGATTTCGCCTACCTGCTCGACTGGCTGGACGAGGCCCAACTCGACCGCGTCGGCGGCTTCCGCTTCGAACCCGTAGCCGGCGCCGCGGCAAACCTGCTGCCCGATCCGGTGCCCGAGGAAGTGAAGCAGCTCCGCTACCAGCGCCTGATGGAAAAGTGCGAGGCGATCAGCGCGGCCAAGCTCAAGGCCAAGGTGGGGCGGACCCTGCCGGTCATCGTCGACGAAGTGGGCGAGCCGGACGAGGACGGCGACCTGGGCGCCACCGCCCGCAGCCAGGCCGATGCGCCGGAGATCGACGGGCAGGTGTTATTGCGCAACGTGCCGGCGAGCCTGAAGGCCGGGGACATTGTCGAGGCGCGGATCGAGGATGCCGATGCGCATGATTTGTTTGGGGTGATCGAACCCTAAGGGGACACGGTATTCCGTGTCCCCGTCAACCCGGCGCCAGCACCTTCCCGGTGCGCGCCTCCATCTCGGCCAGCCAATCCTTCGAACCCACTGGCCGCCCCACACTCTCGACGGCCTTTTCCTTCACCCGCCGCGCCATGTTTCACCGTTGCTCGGGGACACGCAATAGCATGTCCCCGGTTTTTCATCGCCAGTGCCGGGCTTGGCTGCACCCCCGCTTGGGGACACGGAATACCGTGTCCCCATTTCAATCGCACGCCGCGCTTGTCTGCGGCGTTGCTCGGGGACACGCAATAGCGTGTCCCCGCCCCCTCACCCACACCGCACCAGTTCCAGCGGCATGGTCGACATCTGCTTGTGATCCCAGACCAGCCGCTCGCTCGAGCCGTCGGTCGAATAGCGGAAGGTCACGCCGAAGCCCGGCCAGAAGCCGACTGTCTCGTTGGCCTCGATCACCGAGCCGCGTTCGCCGCCCGATGCGATCAGGTCGCGGTCGACGGTTACCGAATATTCGGGGTTATAGGGCTTCGCGCCGGGCGGGCTCTTGAGCGAGGTCACCTTGACCGCCTGCCCCTCCAGCGCAAAGCGATAGGTCGTCTCGCAACCGGGCCGCCCCCACACGCCA
>JAYRPK010000128.1:0-7385 GCA_041911195.1 Novosphingobium sp.
GAGGGGGACCATCCACGCAGTGGATGGTGGAGGGGCACCATCCGGATAGCGCGACATCGAGAAGTAGAGTCATCCCGAGGGTGCCCCTCCACCCCCGCGCTGCGCGCGGCGGTCCCCCTCCCCCTTCGGAGGAGGATTTAATCGCCCTTGAACTGTGGTGCGCGTTTCTCGAGGAAGGCGTCGATCGCCTCGGCATTGTCGCCGGTGGCATGGGCGAGGGCCTGCATTGCCGCCGACATTTCCAGCACACCACCCAGATCCAGCCGCTGGGCGTCCCACAGCAGCCGCTTGGCCATGCGCACGGCATAGGAAGGGTTGCGCGCGATCTTCGTCGCCAGCGCGCGGGCGGCCGGGAGCAGCTCGGCATCGGGCACGACCTGGCTGACGAGGCCGATCCGCAATGCTTCGCGCGCATCGATGGTTTCGCCGGTCAGAGTCAGTTCGGCGGCTTTGGAGAAGCCGACAATCCGCTGCAGCAGCCAGGCGCCGCCATCGCCGGGGATCAGGCCGAGCGTGACGAAGCTCTCGGCAAACTTCGCACTCTCGCCGGCGATCCTGAGGTCGCACATGCAGGCAAGGTCCAGCCCGGCGCCGATGGCGGGGCCGTTTACCGCGGCGATCACCGGCACTTCCAGCGCGGCGAAAGCCAGCGGCAGCTTCTGGATGCCGCGCTTGTAGTTGCCGCGGGTGCGCGCGGGCAGGCTGGCGTTGAGCGGGCCGGCATCCGGCTTCATCGTCTTGAGATTGCCTCCCGCCGAAAAGCCCTTGCCCGCGCCGGTGAGGATCGCGACGCGGACCCTGGGATCGGCTTCCATCGCCTCCAGCGTGGCGAGCAGGGCGGCAATCAGGTCGGGATCGGAAATCGGATTGCGCAGTTCCGGCATGTTGAGGGTGACCGTGGCCACGCCATCGCCATCCAATTCATAGAGTACCGGTTCGCTCACGCTGTCTTCTCCTTGCGCCACTTGTCGTAGCGGCTTGTCAGAAAGGCGGCGAGAATGCCACCGGCAAAGGCGGAAAGGCCGCCGGTCCACTTGCCCCAGCCCAGCATCTGCGTGCCCTGCAGGATCGGCATCTGCACGGCGAACAGCGGGAAGGAAAGCTGGCCGAGCAGCCCGGCGGCGCGATGAAACCGCGTCAGCCGCATGGCGCCCGCGATCATCAGCGGGCAGGCGATCACGGTGAACAGGTAGTCGAACCGCCAGTGCCGGTCGATCTCCAGCCACCAGCCTGCCGCGAGGATCGCGGGCATAGCCGGGATCGCCAGCAGCGAAGGGATCGGGATCGGCGATCCGCCCCGCCACATCCGGCCAAGGGCAATGCCGATGAGATAGGCGACCAGGATGCGCGGCAGTCCGGCCCACAGGTTGTCCGCCGTGGCGCCGACATCGAACGAGCCCCAGTGCATGCCGACCCAGGCCATGACCGGGGCGAGCAGGGCGATGCCGAGCCAGATCGTCCAGAGTTTGAGGTGGCGCAGCACGAAGACATGCAGCGTATTCGCCACCATCTCGTAGAAGATCGTCCAGGCCGGGATGTTGAGCTCGAAGGCGAACTGCTTCCACCAAACCGGCAGCAGGGCGAGGTTGGCCGTGGCGGTGGCGGCGAAATCGGCGAGGCTCTTGCTCTGCACAAACAGGCGCGGCAGGCCGATCATGCCGCCCAGCGTCATGGTCGGCCAGAGGCGCTTGTAGCGCTTGACCATGAAGGGCAGCCCCGCGCCGATCCGCGCTTCCTGCGCATAGGCCATCAGGAATCCCGAGAGCATCAGGAAGAATTCGACCGCAAGGTAGCCCTTGCCGAAGATCCGCTCGCCGCCGAACACCGCGCGGGTGTGGAGTAGCAGAATGCACAGCGCGGCGAAGAAGCGCAGCGCCTCGATGCCGGGGAGGCGGCCCTGGCCTCTTGCAAAGGGCTGGACTTGCGCGGTCATGCCACAGCCTTGACCTGTATCGCCGCTGCCGACAAGGGGCTGGCAACAAGGGAGAAAGCATGTCCACAATGAGTGTCAGCGAAGCTGTTTCCAGCCGCCGTTCGATCCGCGCCTTCATCGACAAGCCAGTGCCGCTCGAAGTGCTGCGCCGGGTGATGGACAAGGCGCGCATGGCGCCTTCCGGCTGCAACTTCCAGCCGTGGGAAGCGACGATCCTGGCGGGCGAGCCATTGCGCGCGCTGCAGGAGAAGATGCTGGCCGCCGAAGCCCAGGACCCGGTCGAATACGACGTCAATCCCAAGGGGACGACCGACAAGTACTGGGCGCGGCTCAAGGAGCTGGGCGCCAAGATGTATGGCGCGCAGGACGTTGCCCGCAGCGACGTCGATGGCCGCAAGGCGATTGTCGAGCAGAACATGCGCGGCTTCGGCGCGCCGGCGTTGCTGCTATGCTATTTCCCGCGTTTCATGGGCCCGCCGCAGTGGTCGGACGTCGGCATGTGGCTGCAGACTGTCATGCTGCTGCTGCGCGAGGAGGGTCTGGACTCATGCCCGCAGGAATTCCTCGCCCAGCATGGCCGGCTGATCAAGGATCACATCGGGGTGAGCGACGAAAGCCACATTTTCTTCTGCGGCGTCACCATCGGCTATCGGGACGAAGCGGCGGCGGTGAACGGTTTCGAACGGGCGCGGGTGCCGCTGGATGAGCAGGTGAAGTTCGAAGGGTTCTGATCCTCCCCGTTCACGGGGAGGGGACCCATCCGTAGGATGGGGGAGGGGCACCATCGGGATACCTCCACCTCTCGATGTAGAGTCATCCCGATGGCGCCTCTCCACCCCGCCCTACGGGCGCGGTCCCCCTCTCCGTTCCGGAGAGGATTACCCCTTTGCGGCCGCGCCCATCATCTTGCTGAGGTCCACCTGCCCGGTGGTCACGCCGCCCATGAAGCCGCCGTCGACCGGCAGGACCACGCCGGTCACCACCGTCATCGGATCCGAGCAGAGCAGCACCAGCGGGCCGGCCTGTTCCGCGGGGGTGGTGTAGCGGCCGAGCGGCTCGGCGGCGGCGTCGACGACGGCCTTGCCCGAATGCTCGTGGAACGACTTCATCATCGGCGTTTCGGTGGGTGAGGGCAGGGTGGTGTTGATGCGGATGCCCTGCTTGATCAGCTGCGCGCCCATGAACTGGGTCCAGACGATGACCGCTTCCTTGGAGAAGGCATAGCCTTCCGAAACCTGGTCCATGTTGGCCTCGCACCAGGCAAGCCCTGCGTCCCAGCCCTGCGCCATCATCAGCTGCATGTGCGTGGGGATGCGGCGGCTCCAGCCGAGGCCGCCGGTGGACGCGATCGAGGCGATCGAGGAGCCCGGGCCCATGTGCTTGAGCACGCAATCGGTGACGTGGCGGGTGCCAAGGAAGTTCACCTTCATCACGTCCATCGGCGGCTTGTCGCCACCGCCGGGAAGGCCGGCGCAATTGAGCAGCACGTCGATCTTGCCGCCGACGGCGGCAACGCCCGCCTCGATCGACTTGGGATCGCGCAGGTCGACATTGTTGAACGAGGCGAGGGGAAGGTCGGCCTCACGGAAGTCGAAGCCATGCACTTCCGCGCCGAGATCGAGCAGGATCTTCGCTGCGGCATTGCCCATGCCGGAAAAGCATCCGCTGACAATGACTCGCTTGCCCTTGAAGCCCAGAAAATCGCTCACATGCCTCTCCTATGCCGAGTAAAAATGGATGAGGTCTGCTAGAGGACAAGCAGGCGGCGCTCAAGCCCCCGCAAGGTGATCGTCGCGGCGATTGGGTTCAGGGCTCGAGCAGGCCGGAGCGGGCAATGCCTTCCAGCACCTTGGGCAGCAGCTCGCGGGCAATCGTCTTGAGGCGTTGCGGATCGCGCTCCGCCTTGCCGCCGCGTTCGAACTTGATCCGGCCGTCGATCGCAGCCTCGGCAAGCATGCCGGCCAGCTCGGTTTGATTGGTCCTGCCGTCGAGCGCAGGCAGGATGACCGCCGCAGCGGCGTCGATCTGGACCAGCTCGTGGCGCCGGTTGGTGGTCGCATCCAGCCCGGCCGCCGCATCGTCGCGGGCCAGCGGCGAGGCCAGAGGCCGCGCGCCGGGCTTGCCGGCCCTGAGCGGCACCGACGAAATGCCCATAATGCCGGCAGTGACCATGCGCATCAAGGCATCGGCGACGGCGAACCGCTCGCGTTCGGTCATGCCGGTGGTGCATTGTTCCAGCGATGTGGTCTGCGGGTGCCTGGCCAGCATGACCTGCATCGCCCGGCCGACGGCAGGCTCGTTCGATTGCATGGTCCGGCCCCTGGCGCCGGTCAGCCGGCAGGCGCCGTTGCCGGTTTCCAGTTTCATGCCGTCTTGAGCCATGAAGTGGAGGCCTTCCATCCGCTCGGGCGAAATGGCGGTTTCGATCCGGCCGGATTGTTCGGCTGAGACCAGCAAGGTCTGGCGGAAGGTGCGCCCGGTGAGCAGGTCGGTCAACTGCTCGCTGGTAACCAGGTCGCCGGTCGTCTTCTGGCGGATGGCCTGGGCAAGGCCGGGGCGGAAGTTGTCGGCGAACATGGTGTCCACGTCGCATTCGGCCAGGAAGGTCAGGCCGTTGCGCTGGGCGTGTTCGGCGAACTCGCTGAACGCGACGGGCTGGTTGGCTTCCTCCATGTATTCGTGGAAGATGTAGTCGTCTGTGTAGGAGGCGAAGCGTTCCGGCGCATTGCGCAGCACCGCGCCGAACGGGCTGAGATCGACCGTGTTGGTGCTGAAGAAGCTGACCAGATCGCGCGCCATGCCGACGCGGGCCAGCGGCGGCAGGTCTTCGGGGATCAGCAGGCGGAAGGCGTCGCGCAGCGGCTGGTTGAGGCGCCAGCCGGGCAGCACGTTGTAGCTGACATAGGCCAGGCCATGGGGCGTCAGCCGCTCGCGGCATACCCGCATCAGCGCATCGCGAACCGGGGCGGGCACCCAGCTGTAGACTCCGTGGCTGATGATGTAGTCGAACTGGCCGAATTGCTCGTCGATATCGGTCAGGCTCATCCGGTGGATGTCGATGTTGCCCAGCCCCAGCCGCGCGATCCGCGCGTTTGCATCCTCGACCTGGCGCTGGCCGATGTCGACGCCCACGAATTGCGCCTCGGGATAGAACACCGCGTGGGGGATGAGGTTGCCGCCCGAAGCGCAGCCCAGTTCCAGCACGCGCGCCGTTTCGATCGGCGGCGGCTCCAGCCCCATGAGCCGCGCCACGCCGGCAATGCGCGCCGGTTGCGAAGCGGCGAAGGGGCGCGGGCGATAGGGCAGTTCGTCGTACTGCGCGGCGAGCCGGTCGATGCTCTGCTGCAGTGAGGCAAATTCGGACGTGAGGGCGTCCATGGCAGTCTCCGGCTCCTGTATGCCGCCGGTCTAGGGCCCGCCCGCTAAATTGTGGTTAACAGCGGGTTTCCCGGCAAGGCCTTCCGGCCGGACATTCGGGCTTGACCGGCTCGCCGCCATACCGTTCACTCGCGGCAAAGACATATGGGAGAATGCCATGGCCGTTCGTCCGCGCTTTTCGCCCGAGCTGGAACCGCTCGTGCTGCAAGTGCCCGAGGGCAAGAAGCTGGGCGGCGCGATCGGCGCGGCCTTTTCGCCCGAGGGAGACCTGCTGGTACTGCACCAGTGGAACCCGCCGGGAAACGAGCCCGAAGGGATGAAGCAGGACGACTTCCTGCCCGATGTGGCGCGTTTCGGGCCGGACGGCCGGTTAAAGGACGCCTGGGGCGGGCCCGATCACATTCCGCGGGTCGATGGCATTTCGCAATGGCCGGCGGGCCGCGAGGGCATCGAATGCGATGCGCAGGGCAATGTCTGGATCTTCGGCTATTCGGCGGGCGACGATGCCGCGCTCAAGTTCTCGCCTTCAGGCGAACTGCTGCTGCGCATCGGCCAGCGCGGCAAGCGGGGCACCGATGCCGACACCACCTTGCTCGGCGGGCCGACCGGCTGCTGGCACGATGTCGAAAACCGCGAAGTGTTCTTCTCGGACGGCTACGGCAACCACCGGGTCATCGGCTTCCATTCGGAAACCGGCGAGTTCACCCGGATGTGGGGCGCCTATGGCAGGAACCCTGCCGAGCTCTCCGCCGAGGAAGGCTTCGGCAATCCGGTGCACAAGGTGGTGCGCGGCCCGAACGGGCTGGTCTACGTCTGTGACCGGATCAAGAACCGCATCCAGGAATTCGAAGTGACAGCCGATGCGGTCACCTATCGCCGCGAAGTGCAGGTGGGCCTGGGCACGATGATGTTCGGCTCGTGCTTCGACATCGCCTTTCCGGCGGGCGGCAAATACATGTGCGTGGCCGATGGATCGAACAACCGGGTCTGGTCGATCGACCTCGAAAGCCTGTCGGTGCTCGGCTGGGTCAGCACCAGCACCGCGATCGAGGGCGACGACAACCTGGGGCGCATCCACGGCCTGCTGCACCGCTTCGTGATGGAGCCGCATACCGGCGACTTGCTGCTGTGCTGCACGACGCGCGGGATTCTGCGGATGAAGTACCTGGGGATTGGCTGAATTGGCGGAGTAGCCGGTCATGGTGACAGCGAGCGAAAATCAGAAACTGACGCGGGTGGAGGGCCAGGCGCCGATGGGGCGCATGCTGCGCGACCATTACTGGATGCCCTTTGCCCGCAGCGAAAGCCTGGTGGCGGGCGCCGCGCCGCAGCGGGTGCGCCTGCTGGGCACCGATATGGTCGCGTTCCGGGGCGAGGACGGCACGCTGGGGCTGATGGATGAGTACTGCCCGCACCGGCGTGTTTCGATGGCGCTGGCGCGGGTGGAGGGCTGCTCCTTGCGCTGCATTTATCACGGCTGGCGGCTGGGCGCCGACGGCCGCGTGGTGGAAGTGCCTTCCGAGGGTGAGCGTTCGGACGCCTTTGCCGCCAGCATCAAGACCAACCGCTATCGCATTGCAGAGGGCGGCGGGCTGGTCTGGGCGTTCCTCGGGCAGGGGGAGGCGCCGGAACTGCCGCCGCTGCCGTTCATGTCGGTCCCGCCCGAGGGCCGCGCCTGGTGGAAGATGACGGTCAACTGCAACTGGCTGCAGGGCTTCGAGGGCGCGCTCGATTCGGTGCATCTCAATTACCTGCACTCGGGCTGGAACGATCCGGCGATGAAGAAGTCGTTCCTCGCCGGCACCCCCGTCTACGAGATCGGCGAGACGGCCTATGGCCTGCGCACTGCGGCGATCCGCCAGCCGGGCGGGGGCAGGGTGCATTTCCGCGTCGCCGAATTCGTCGCGCCCTTCTTCGCCTTTTCCGCCAGCCGTCAGCCGACTATCCCGACCGACTGTTCGTGCTTCATCTCGGTGCCGGTGGACGACGAAACCCACATCCTGCTGTTTGGCGTTTGGGACGAGAGCGGCGAGGTGCAATCGATGGGCCGCTTTTTCGACGGGCTCGATCCCGA
>JAYRPK010000129.1:0-1597 GCA_041911195.1 Novosphingobium sp.
CGATATCGCCGCGCCCAGGCCGGACGAGGAACACGATGCCGAAGAACGCCATGCGATCATCATCGGGCTTGGCCGGGTCGGCCGGCTGATCGCCGACATGCTGACGGCTCACGACATTCCCTATGTCGCGGTGGACAGCGACCCGGACCTCGTCTCCGACGCCCGGTCGAAGGGCTATCGCGCCAGGTTCGGCGATGCCAGCCGGGCGGACACGCTGACCCGGCTGGGCATCGACCAGGCCACCTCGGTAATCCTGACCATGGACGAACCAGTCACCGCGCAAATGCTGGTGCGCCGCTTGCGCGGCCAGCACCCCGACCTGCCGATCATCGCCCGCGCCCGCGATGCCAGCCACGCCGCCCAGCTCTATCGCGCCGGGGCAAGCCACGCGGTGCCCGAAACGCTCGAAGCCTCGCTGCAACTGTCGGAAGCGGTGCTGATCGAACTGGGCATGGCGATGGGCCCGGTGATCGTCTCGATTCACGAAAAGCGCGACGAAATGCGCGCCCAAATCATGCATGAGGGCGAACTGGCGGACAAACCGAAGCTCAAGAGCGCGAGCCTGAGGGATCGGGAGGCCTGAGATGATCGTCGCCTCCATATCCGATTTTCGCGAAGCCGCGCGGCGGCGGCTGCCCAATTTCCTGTTCGACTATATCGATGGCGGATCGTTCGACGAAGTCACGCTGGGGCGCAGCACCGCCGATCTCGCCGCGGTCGCCCTGCGCCAGCGCGTGCTGCGCGACGTCACCGGGCTCGATCTTTCCTGCCGTTTGTTCGGCGAGGACATGTCCATGCCGCTGGTGCTGGGCCCGGTGGGTTTCGCCGGCCTTTTCGCTCGGCGCGGCGAGTGCCAGGCCGTGCGCGCGGCCGAAGCGGCGGGCGTGCCCTTCACGCTCTCGACCGTCGGCCTCTGCCCGATCGATGAAGTGCGGCGGGCCGCCAGCAAACCTTTCTGGTTCCAGCTCTACATGCTCAAGGATCGCGGCTTCGTTCGCGACATGCTGGCGCGGGCGGCCGAGGCGCAATGCTCCACCCTGCTGTTCACCGTCGACCTGCCCTTCCCCGGCCGCCGCCGCCGCGACTATCGCAGCGGCATGCTGGGCGGGGGATCGCCGGGCGCCACGCTGAGCCGAATGGCCTCCATCGCCTCGCGCCCGCGCTGGGCCTGGAACGTCGGCCTGCTGGGCCGTCCGCACGGCCTGGGCAACATCGCGCCGTTGGTCGAAGGCAAGAAGCGGATCGTCGATTACCTCAACTGGACGGCGAAGAACTTCGATCATTCGGTGACCTGGGGCGATCTCGATTTCATCCGCTCGGAATGGAAGGGGCCGCTTGTCATCAAGGGCATTCTCGACCCCGAGGACGCGCGGGAGGCCGCGCGGCTGGGGGCGGACGGGATCGTCGTTTCCAACCACGGCGGCCGCCAGCTCGATGGCGCGCCGTCCAGCGCCCTGGCCCTGCCGCCGATCGCCGATGCGGTGGGCGACAGGCTGACCGGCGTATCCATCATCGGTTCCGAATTCCATGGCTGGATCCTTGGCACCGCAAAGGTCGGCACGCTGGACGCCATCAGGCCGCAAATCAGCGGCAGGGC
>JAYRPK010000130.1:0-8221 GCA_041911195.1 Novosphingobium sp.
GCATGCGCACTTGCCCTTTACAATCGCCGGATCAGCCCCCATAGCCCGCCGCATGCGCAAGCTTGGCCTTACCCTGCGACTTATCCGCCCCCGGGCGTGAAACGGCGTGCCGCATCCCGGCGCGCGGGCGCTTCGGGGGATTTCCGCCAAACCAGTCGCAAACTCCAGGCTTTCGGACTAGTCCCATGACCATGCTCAAGAACCCTTCGGTCAAGTACCGCCCATTCCCTCAGATCGACCTGCCCAACCGGCAGTGGCCCAGCCGCGTCATAACCAAGGCGCCGCGCTGGCTCTCCACCGATCTTCGCGACGGCAACCAGTCGCTGATCGATCCGATGGGGGCGGAAAAGAAGAACCGCTTCTTCGACCTGCTCATCAAGGTCGGCCTCAAGGAAATCGAAGTCGGCTTTCCCAGCGCCGGCGCAACGGAATACGATTTCATCTCCGGGCTGGTACGCTCGGGCCGCATCCCGGACGACGTGACCGTGCAGGTGCTGACGCAGAGCCGCGAGGACCTGATCAAGACCTCGTTCGAAAGCCTCGAAGGCGCACACGCGGCCATCGTCCATCTCTACAACGCCGTCTCGCCGCTGTGGCGGCAGGTGGTGTTCGGGCTGGAAAAGCCGCAGATCAAGGACATCGCCATTGCCGGCGCCAAGGTTCTGCGCGACCAGGCGGCGCGCTTCCCCGGCACGGACTGGCATTTCGAATACAGCCCTGAAACCTTCTCCACCGCCGAACTCGATTTCTCGATCGAATGCTGCGAGGCGGTGATGGGGATCCTCCAGCCCACGCCGGAGCACCCGATCATCCTCAACCTGCCGGCAACGGTCGAGGCGGCGACGCCCAATATCTATGCCGACCAGATCGAATACTTCTGCCGCAACCTGCCGAACCGCGAAAGCGCGGTGATCTCGCTGCATACCCACAACGACCGCGGCACGGGCGTCGCGGCGGCGGAACTGGGCCTGATGGCCGGCGCCGACCGCGTCGAGGGCTGCCTGTTCGGCAATGGCGAGCGCACTGGCAATTGCTGCCTGGTGACCGTCGGGCTCAACATGTACACCCAGGGCGTCGACCCGGGGCTGGATTTCTCCGACATCGACGAAGTGATCCAGACGGTCGAATACTGCAACCAGCTGCCCGTCCACCAGCGCCACCCCTATGGCGGCGAACTGGTGTTCACCGCCTTTTCCGGCAGCCACCAGGACGCGATCAAGAAGGGCTTCGCCGCGCAGGAACAGCGCAACGACCAGCTCTGGGCCGTGCCCTACCTGCCGATCGACCCGGCAGACCTCGGCCGCAGCTACGAGGCGGTCATTCGCGTCAATTCGCAGAGCGGCAAGGGCGGCTTCGCTTGGGTGCTCGAACAGGACCAGGGCCTGAAGCTGCCCAAGCGCATGCAGGCCCATTTCTCGCGTCACGTCCAGGACCTCGCCGACGAACTGGGGCGCGAGCTGTTCGCCGAAGACATCTGGCAGGTGTTCCGCAAGGTCTATCACATCGAGGGCCCGCAGCATTTCCAGCTCGAGGAATACGAGGAAACCCGCGGGCCCGACGGCACCCGCATCTTCGCCGGCAAGATCGGCGTCGATGGCAAGGTGCAGACGGTTTCCGGGCGGGGCAACGGCCTGATCTCCTCGGTGGTGGCGACGCTCGCCGGCAGCTTCGGCGTCGAGCTGGAAGTGCGCGATTACAGCGAGCATGCCATGGGCGCCGGATCCGATGCGCGCGCGGCGGCCTATGTCGAATGCGCCGGTCCGGACGGTCAGACGATCTGGGGCGTCGGCATCGACGAGGACATCGCCACAGCCAGCGTCCGCGCGGTGCTCAGCGCGGCGAACGGGCTTTCGGGCTGAACATCGCGCAAGCACCGGGCTTTCGATAGTGCATCGTCGGAGCGGGAATGGAGCCATGCGCCATGGGGCAGAATCTTCACCCGAGTACCCGCGCGACACGGGCGGTCCGCCGGGCGATTCGGGATAGCCAGGATAGCCTTCGTGTTCTGGCAAGACGCTATGGCCTCAATCCCAAGACCGTCGCCAAATGGAAGCAGCGCGAGAGCGCCGAGGACTTGCCGCGCGGCCCCAAGCCTGGCCGCAATCGCAAGCTGAGCGCCGAGGAAGAAGGCATCATCGTGCGCTTCCGTGAGCATACTCTGCTGCCGCTGGACGATTGTCTCTATGCGCTGCAGGCCCAGATCCCGCATCTCACCCGGTCTTCGCTGCACCGCTGCCTGCAGCGCAACGGCATCAGCCGGCTCAGCGAAACCCGCGCGCCAGAGGCGCTGGAGATGCCGCAGGCGCAGCCGCTGGGGGACCTGCACATCGACAGGTCGTGGGTGCGCTCGCTCGAGGGCCCGCATTGCCTGTTCAACGCCATCGAGCAGGCCGGCAAGTTCGTCTTCGTACGCATGGGCTCGCAAGGCGAGGCTGCCGACGCGGCTCAGTTCCTGACCATGCTCGCGCGCCGCAGCCCCCTGCGGATCGAGCGTGTCTTTACCCTGGGTGAAGAACCGTTCGTCGCGCAGGGCCGCGAGACCGAATTCGGCCGCGCCTGCCGCAGGCTGGGGATCGAACATCGGTTGACGCCCAGCGCCCATCCCTGGACTCGCGGCCGGGGCGCGCGAATCGAGCGCATGATGCAGGACAGCGTCACTTTCACCAGCGAGGCTCATCTCAGGCAGCTCGTCGAACATTTCGTCCATGCATACAATTTCCGGCGCAAGCTCAAGACCTTGCGGGGCAAGACCCCATACGAGTTCCTGTGCCGGGCATGGGCCGAGCATCCCGAGCGCTTCCTGCGCGATCCGCACCATGAATTGGTGGGACTTGAAATTACGCACGCTAGGCCGCGCCCCCGGATATAGGAGGCGGAGCCAGGAAGCAGTTTGGCTGCATGCCGCCTGGTTGCATGCCGGGGGAGATCGAGCCCCGAAGCCTCAGGAGCAGGATGAATGAACGCCCCGTTTGCCACCGCAGAACGCATCCCGGCCACGGTTCCGCCCGAACTGGTGCGCGACGAGGATTTCGACCAGCTCACTGCTCAGGGTGACGATCCCTGGCTGGCAGTGTCCGAGCTGCACAAAGGTCCGCCGATTGTGTGGATGACCGAGGCAAGCTTCGGCCGCCCTGGCTGGGTCCTGACCCGCAACGACGTGATCAGCGAGGCTTTCATCGACTGGGAGCATTTCTCGTCCGAGCGGCCCGGCATGATCGCCGACATGCTGGGCGAGCCGGTGCGGCTCAATCCCATCGAGATCGACCCGCCCCGGCATCACCATTTTCGCCGGGTGCTCAATCCGTTCTTCACCCCCAAGGCGGTCAGGGACTTCGACGATCCGGTCCGCCAGTGCTGCCGGGAACTGATCGCCAAGTTCAAGGACCGAGGCGAGTGCGAATTCGTCGACGAGTTCGCCGTGCCGTTTCCCTCCTACGTCTTCCTCGACCTGATGGGCATGCCGCGCGACAGGCTCGACGATTTCATCGGCTGGCAGAACGACCTGATGCGCGCTGAGGATCCGATGCAGCGTGTGGCGGCGGCGCGATCGATCTACGCCTACCTCAAGCAGCACATGGCCTCGCAGCAGAAGAACCCGACCAGCGATTTCCTGCGCGCGATGGTCACCGCCGAGATCGAGGGGCGGCCGATCGACTATTACGAGCTGATGGGCATGTTCTATGTGCTCTACGTCGGCGGGCTGGACACGGTCTATTCCACCATCGGCTGGATCATACACCACATTGCCACGCATCCCGAGCTGCAGCAGCGCCTGCGCGCCGATCCCTCGCTGCTGAACCAGGCGGTCGAAGAATTCTGCCGCGCTTTCTCGGTGGTCGTCACCCACCGCCAGGTCGCCAGGGACTTCGTGTTCCACGGCGTGCCGATGAAGAAGGGCGACGAGGTCAACCTGCCGATCATGCTGGCGAACCGCGATCCCCAGGTCTTCGATAACCCGCACCTGGTCGATATCGACCGCAAGCCGCGCCACATCACATTCGGCACCGGCACGCACAACTGCCTTGGCCTGCACCTGGCCAAGCGCGAGATGCGCATCGTGCTGGAAGAAATGCTCGCGACGTTCCCGAACATCCGCCTCAAGCCCGGGGAGAAGCCGCGTTACCACACCGGCCGCACCTTCGGGTTCGATTACCTGCCGCTCGAGCTGGCCTGATTCAGGCTATCCTGCCGGGAGGTCATGCTGAGCCGGTGAGATCGGCCGGGCGCGCACTTAAGCCTTGCAGGAATGCCGCGATACGGTGTTCAATCACCCAGTCCGATCGAACGACAAATCAACGGCGGACGGGGAGAGGACGGGATGCGAATACTGCAAGGAATCAAGGTGGTCGATGTCACCGCCTATGCCTTCGTGCCGGCGGCGGGCGGCGTACTGGCGCACTGGGGTGCGGACGTCATCAAGGTGGAAAGCCCCAAGGCGCCCGATCCCATGCGCTTCATCGGCGGCAGCGCGGAGCCGGGCAAGTCCAGCCCCACCTTCAAGCATTACAGCCGGGGCAAGCGCTCGGTAGCCATCGACCTGGCGAGCGAGGAAGGCCAGCAACTGCTCTACCGGCTGGCCGAGGATGCCGACGTCTTCCTCACCAGCTATCTCGCACCGACCCGGCGCAAGCTGAAGATCGATGTCGAACACATCCGCGCGGTCAACCCGAGTATCGTCTATGCGCGCGGTAGTGGCTATGGCCCGAACGGCCCCGATGCCGACCGGCCGGGGTTCGACGCCATTGCCTGGTGGTATCGCAGTTCGCTCGGCGAAACGGCGATGAAGGCGGCGGATGCGGACTGGCCGATCACCATGATCGGCCATGGCGACGGCATGTCGGGCCTGGTGCTGGCAGGCGGCATCTGCGCCGGCCTGCTGCACCGGGCGATGACCGGCGAGGCGCCAGTGGTCGACGGTTCGCTGATGGGCACCGCGCTGTGGTTCAACGGCCTCGAAATGATCGGTGCACAGGGCGTGCCGATTTCCGGGGCGCTTCCCGGCGAAGTCCGGCGCGGTCCGGCCAAGCTCAAGAATCCGGGCGGCGGCGACACGCCCTTCGGCGCTGCGACCATGGGGATCTACCAGACCGCCGACTACCGCTTCATCAACCTGCTGTTCCTCGGCGACGACGATCGCGACTTCATCGATCTCGCCCACCGCATCGGGAAATCCGAACTGGTCGGCGACCCGCGCTTCGGCGACGCGCGCAAGCGCCTTGCCAATGCGGCCGACCTGCGCGCGATCCTGGAAGAGGTCATCGCCGCGCGAAACCTCGGCGAATGGCGCGCCGTGCTGGCAACCGCGCGCGGCGCCTGGGCGCCGATCCAGAGCCGGGAGGAAGCGCTTATTGATCCGCAGACCGTGGCGAACGGCTATATGCGGCATGTCGATTATCCCGGCGGCGGCTTCCAGGTGCCGGTCCCGGCGATCCTGTTCGACGAGGACGGCGGCGATGCTCCGCCGGCGCCGGACTTTGCCGAACATACCGATGCCGTCCTGTCGGAAATCGGCTGCGATGGCGCCGAAATCGCGCGGCTCCGAGCGGCAGGCGTGGTCGTTTGAAGGGGGAGTGACGGGTGCTGCCCGGCAAGGGCGCCGTTCGATCGACATGACTTGCCGCCTGCAAGGATTGGGCATAGCCTCGCCTGGCAAGCTCAAGGAGATCTTGCGATGCTAGACAGATATTGTCGATTGTCCCTTGCCTTGCCGGCAATCGCAGCCCTTTCCAGCGCGGCGCGGGCGGACATTCCGCCGCCCGAGAAGCAGGTTCTCTCTTCGGGGCTGACCTGGGTGGTGGCCATTGTGCTTGTGGCGGCAATCGCCGGCATCATTGCCTACCGCAGGAAGCACTAGCCATGGCACAGGTTCATCGCAGGATGCTTGCGGCGGCACTGATCGCGGTATTGACCGTGATGGCGGGGCCGGGCCGGTTAGGCGCGGATATTCCGCCCTATCCCGGCGGCAAGCGCTTCCCCCGGCCGGAATGCGGGCTGGTCAACCGGGTCGACCGTGTCACCACCACGCGCATGCCGCGCCCGGCAGTGGCGGCGAGCGGGGTGGTGTTCGATGCCCGCAAGGGCAGCCCCAGCCTGCAATTTCTCGAAATAGCCGGCGCCGGTACGCCGCGCGCTACCGTGGTGTTTGAGTGGATGGCCTGTGGTTATCCAGGCAGGCGAGGGCCGCTGGTAAGGATCAGGTCGAGCACGGACGTTCCAGGCAATCCTGGGCCCGAAATCCGCTATGTCATGGTCAAATCGGCCAGCAATGCCATTATTGTCAGGCTTTAGAGCCAGATGACATTAGATTGACCCGCCGTGACGGAGCCGAGTTTGGCCCAGCACAAGAAGCGAGGCAGGAGCTATGCGAGCATATAGTGACTGACGAGCGACGCGGTGATGGGCCAAAAGCGGCCCGCCCTTTCAGGGTTGCCACTGGAAGCCCCTCGGATAGCGTCGCGTCGCTTGGACGGGTTCCCGACCCGCCCTGCGCGACGCTCCTTGCCGAGAAGCTTCCAGTGGCAATCCCGGCGGGTCAATCTAATGTCATCTGGCTCTAACCGCGCCGCGCTGTCGGCGATCCTTGTCCTGTTCGCATGCCTGGCGATTCTCGAGCCGCTGGCGGCCTATGCCGGCGCGCTGGCGCTGTTCGGGCTGCCGCATGTCCTGAGCGAACTGCGCTATGCCGACCGCCGCTTCGGCCGCCGCATCGGCTCGCCGCTGCTGGGCAGGGTGCTGGTCTTGCTGTGCGGCGTGGTTGCTATCCGCGCCTCGACCAACATTCGCCTACTGACGCCAGAGATCGGCGTGGCCGCCGAACTTGCGGGCGTAGCCCTGCTGGCCCTGCTCTGCGCGCGGGGCGGAGCCTTGCAGAAATGCGCGGCTGTTGCGGTCGGCCTTGCAGTGGGGTCGGGCGCGCTGCTGGCGCCGTTCGATACGGCCATCGTGCTTTCCGTGCTGCACAACCTGACGCCGCTGGGCTTCCTGTGGGAGATCGCGCCGGCGGGGAGGCGGGGGCGGATAATGGGCGTGGCCAGCGTCGCCCTGCTGGGCCTGCCGCTGCTGGTGGCGACGGGCCTGCCGCGCGCATGGCTGGGTTCGCTCGGTTGGGCAGGGGCCGGGGCGGATCCGCTGGCGGCCGGCCCGCTGACCGGCCAGCTCTATGTCTATGTCCCGTCGTGGTTCGCGGACGGCCCGCAAGCCCTGGACCTGTTCACCGGCGCGGTAGTGGCACAGGGCGGGCATTACCTGGCGGTGATCGTGGTGCTGCCGCTGCTGTTGCGGCGGCTCGATCCGGGTGCGCGGGGGCTGGTGGCCTGGCCGCGCGAGCGGGTGTTCGCCGCGATGCTCGTCGCCGTGGGCGCGGCGAGCCTGGGCGCGTTTCTCTCGATGGGCTTTGCCCCGGCAAGGATGGTCTATGGCCTTGCCGCCGCTTTCCACGCCTGGATCGAAGTGCCGCTGCTGGTCCTGGCCCTGACCGGCGGAGTTCAACCCTGGAGCAGGAGCCCGGCCAGCAGCGAGGCGGCATTGGCCAACAGCGAGACCAGCATGGCCTGAGGTAGCCGCATTCGGGCGATCCAGGCGATCAGAGCGCCTTCGCCCAGCGTCACCAGCGCCTCGGGCAGGGCCACTGCGGCCCAGACGGAGGCATGGTCGTAGCCCCACAGTACGGCCTGCCACAGCAAGGGGTGCGAAACGAAGGTCGCCACTGTCGCCGCGCCGGCCACATGCCACGCGCCCCGGCTCGGCCAGCGCGTCAGCCATGCGGCAAGTCCCGCCACTGGCGCCTCGATCGCGGCGGAGAGCAGCATGGCTTCGAATTCGGTCATTGCAAGTGGCTAGCATCGCCGGGGCGCGGGGGGAACAATTGCCCTTCGCGGCCAAACCTGTAGCCTTTCCGCATGAGCCAGATTCGCCCCTTCAATCTCGCCGTCCCGCAGGCGGACATCGATGACCTTCATGCCCGCATCGACCGGGCGCGATGGCCGGAGAAGGAATGCGTCGACGACTGGTCGCAGGGCACGCCGCTTGCCGCGCTGCAGGACCTCGTCGGCTATTGGCGCAATGGCTATGACTGGCGGCGCTGCGAAGCGCGGCTAAACCACTTCGGTCAGTACCTCACCGAGATCGACGGGCTCGACATCCACTTCATCCACGTCCGCTCGCCGCACCCGCAGGCCGTGCCGCTGGTGCTCACGCACGGCTGGCCGGGCTCGGTGGTGGA
>JAYRPK010000131.1:0-8714 GCA_041911195.1 Novosphingobium sp.
GCGTCAATCCGCATGCGCAGGCGGACCTGACGGCGCGGAAAGGGGCTGACTTCGGCAATGAAGGCATGCACGTCGATGGGAGCGGCAAAGCGGAAGCCGGCATGGCCGTCGCGTTCCCAGACCTTCTCGACGAAATAGACCTCGCCATTCGCCAGTTCGAGCGCGAGGTGCCGATCGGCCGGCAGGCGGTGGAACAGCTTGAGCCTGACCCCGGTCACCGAAACGTCGCGGATGACGCTGAGGAACTCGCCGCTCTCGCAGACCAGCTTTGCCGTGCGGATCAGCAGGCTGAAGCGCTGGGCTCTACGCTGCCCCTCTTCGGCGATGTCGTGCGACGGACGTTCGACAATATTTCCCGATTGTTGCATGTCCAAACCCTCCATGCATGAACTGAACGGCGGGCAGAAAATCAATTTAAGAGCTTTCCAAATCGGCGAAGCGTCCTATCGCGGCGCCATGAGCGAACAGCGCCTGATCCTCCGCCAGCCAGACGACTGGCACGTCCACCTGCGCGACGGCCAGATGCTGGCCGACGTGCTGCCCTACACCGCGCGCCAGTTCGGCCGGGCGATCGTCATGCCCAACCTCTCGCCGCCCTGCGCGACGACCGGCGATGTCGCCGCCTACCGCGACCGGATCATGGCGGCGCTGCCGCCGGGGAGCAGCTTCCAGCCGCTGATGACGCTCTACCTGACCGACGCCACCGATCCCGCGGACCTGGAGGCCGGCTTCGCGCTGGGCGTGCTGACCGCGGCCAAGCTCTATCCCGCCCATGCCACCACCAATTCCGCACATGGCGTCACTGCGATCCGCAACATCTACGAGGTGCTCGACCGGATGCAGGAGATCTGCATGCCGCTCCTCGTCCACGGCGAAGTCACCGATCACACGGTGGACATCTTCGACCGCGAGGCGGTGTTCATCGAGCAGGTGCTGCTTCCCACCCTGCGCGATTTCCCTGCGTTGCGGGTGGTGTTCGAACACATCACCACGAAGGAGGCCGCCGAATTCGTCGCTGATGCAGGCGACAATGTCGCCGCGACGATCACGCCGCACCACCTGCAGATCAACCGCAATGCCATTTTCGTCGGCGGTATCCGGCCGCATGCCTATTGCCTGCCGATCGCCAAGCGCGAGGTGCATCGGCTGGCGCTGCGCAAAGCGGCGACTTCGGGTTCGCCCAGGTTCTTCCTCGGCACGGACACCGCACCGCACGAAGTGAAGACCAAGGAAAACGCCTGTGGCTGCGCCGGCATCTTCAACGCGCCGCATGCGCTGGAATGCTACGCCACGGTGTTCGAGGAGGAAGGCGCGCTGGACAGGCTGGAGGCCTTTGCCAGCGAATATGGGCCGAAGTTCTATGGCCTGCCGCTCAATGAGGCGCAGGTCGTGCTGGAACGCAGCGAGTGCACGGTGGCCGACAGCGTGGCTGCCGCAGGTGGCCGGGTTGTGCCGTGGATGGCGGGCGAGACGCTGGGCTGGCGGTTCGCAAGCTGAAAATTCTCCCCGCTTGCGGGCAGGATTTATGACTTCGGATACCGTTGTCTCAACTGCTCGAACGCCGTCCCCGGCCCCTCGCCCAGCCGAGCGCGGATCATCGCGACAATCTCCTCCGGTGAGTGCGCGCTAGAATCGATCGTCATGTCGTAGATGTCGTTTTCGTAATTCGCCTCATAGAAGAACGGCCGCAGGCGGGTGAGGCGGTCGACGATCTTGTTCACCACGTCCTCGCCCAGCACTTCCACCGGCAGCTTCTTGTCCATCGCCCGCTCCGCCACGCGCTTTTCGAGCACTTCGAACGGCGGCTTGAGGCAAACGAACAGCACAGGCAGCCCCTGCAGTCGCCAGACCATGTCCTGCAATACCGGTGGATCGAGCATGGCGAGGTGGTCGAACACGATGTTGCAGCCCAGCCGCGAGGCCGAGGCGATCCATTCGTGGAGGACGGCGAAGGCCTCGGTGCCGTTGGGGCCGAAGCTCCAGCGCAGAGGGCCGTCGGGGTCATCCTCGTTCACCGGATGGGCATAGATGCCCTCGCGCGCCTTGGGCCCGTGGTGGCCGAACTTGGCCGGGAGCGTACCCGAGAGGAAATGATCGATCCCATAAAGCAGCCAGAAATCCTCGGCGCTCTGCGCGAACTTTTCCGCGGCAGTCGATTTGCCCGCGCCGGAAGTTCCGGCGATGACGACGATCTGGCCCAGTTCGCCCCCCTGTTCGACCAAGCTCACGCGTCGAACCCGAGTTCGCCGCGCGCAAGCTGGCGGAAGGGTTCCGAAGGGCGGAATTCCTGGTTGTCGCCCCAATGGGTGACACCGTCCCAGTCCCATTCGGCGAGCGACCAGACTACGGTGTGGTCGGTGTAGCCGGTGAAAACCAGCCCCGGGTCGATCGTGCCGGTGGCGCGCATGGTGCGGCCGAGCTTGTCGGTGCCTTCGAACAGCACCTTCGACGGACCGAACTGGCCGAACTCCAGCACGGTGCGCTTGCCGGAGGCGAGGCTGGAAAGCGTGCCGTCCTTGTAGATGTAGCCACCGATGCACCTGGCCTCGCGGCCCCATTCCCTGGTGTCCATGCAGAGCGCATGGAAGCTGGAGTTCTCGGCGATCCCCCAGAAATAGCCGCCGGTTGACAGCGATTCATACTCGCGCGCGCCATAGGACGTGTCGCGCATCGAGAAGCAGTCGATCGGGTATTCGACGCCGTGGCGGCGGACAATGCCCTTCATCCGGCCGGGTTGTTCGATGTGGAACTTGGCAGTCGCCTTCTGCCCCTCGTCGCCGGTGTGAAGCTCGTGCGCCGGACCGTTCGCCTCCCAGACGAGGTCCATCTCGAAGCCTTCCTTGTCGTAGTCGATCTTGTAGCGCTTCATCGGCTCGAGCATCTGCACCCGCAGCGAATTGCGCGCCTGCATGTCGAACTTCTGCGCGCCCGCGGGCATCGCCTGGAGATGGCTCCAGTTGTAGTAGAGGCAGTTCCACTGGAACTGGCCCGAAGGGTCCCACATGTTCGGCCCGCCGTTGAGCATGCCCATGTTGGGGCGGAAATAGTACTGGATCGAGCCGTGGATCCGCCGCTCCGGGATCGAGAAGGAGAACCATACGCTCTCGTTCCAGTATGGGCTGTCGTCGCGGTCCGCGCCGAAATGGTCGGCAAATGCCAGGTCGGTCATGGGGCATCCTCTTGTTCTGCCATGACTGTATCGAGCCGCAGGCGGGTCAGCGTCAACGTGGCGATGCGCCAGGCGCCATCGTCGCGGCGATAGGTTTCGTGATAGTGGCCGCGCCCGACGATCGATTTCCAGCCCATCACGGGATGGCGGTCCTCCCATTCGATGACGTCCTGCATGGCCCAGACGGCACTGGCGTTATCGGCGTCGATCACCTCGACTTCGCCCGTCAGGCCCTGGTGGCAGGAAACGGCGTGCTCCAGCGAATTGCGCAGCGCCGCCGCATAGGCATCACCGCCCTCGACATAGATCTTGCCCTCTGGCGTCACCACCTTGAGGTCGGCACAGAACACATCGCGCAGTTCGTCCCACAGCTTCATGTCCATCAGGCGGAAATAACGCGCCTTCAGACTGCGGATTTCCTCGATCGCTTCGAGCCGCTCGATCCGGTCCATCTTGCTCTCCCTGTTCGAAATCTTCGTGCTGAACGATCCGGCGCGCCAAGTCGGCGACAAAATCAGGATTGGCACGAATCACCCAATTTGTCGTATCTTGCCAATAACCGGCGCTGGGCAAGGGCTATGGGTTTCTGGCTCGCACGGACGGCGGGCAGAATCATGGGGGCTATTAGGGGCGATGAAGCGATTGCTGCCTTTGCTGGTGCTGGCATCGTGCAGCCGCACGCCCGATGACCCATCGGTTCCCCAGTGGTCGAAGGAACAGATCGCCAGCCTCAAGCGCTGGGCGGACATGGCGCCGCGCGATGCCTTGCCCCGTTTCGATACCTCGGCGCTCGACAAGGCGGCCAGCGGGTGGGATCGCTTGGCCACCCGCCGCGCGGCTACGGCCCTGGCGGAACAACTGGCGACGGCGCACCTGCGCGGTTGCGCGCCAACCCAGGATCGCAAGGGCTGGCTGATCGACGACCGGCTGGACAGCGCCGGCCTGCGCCAGCGGCTGGTCCAGGCGCTTTCGGCCGGTGACAGTCTCGACGCCTTCTTCGCCTCGGTCAAACCGGCCGACCCGCAATATGCTGCGTTGCAGGGCGCCTATATGGCCGAAACCGATCCGGCGCGGCGATTGACCCTGGCGCGCAACCTGGAGCGCTGGCGCTGGATGCCCCAGAGCCTGGGCGAGGATCACGTGCTGGTCGATATTCCACGCTTCGAAGTGAGGCTGTGGCGGCGCGGTTCACATGTGCAGACCTGGCCCGCGGTGGTCGGCAAGACTTCCACGCCAACGCCGGTCTTTGCCGCCCAGATGCAATCGGTGACGTTCAATCCCTGGTGGTTCGTTCCCCCAAGCATCAGCGTGGGCCGACGCGGCTATGTGCGCACGCGGGGAGGCGTGGTCAAGCAGCCGCCGGGGCCGGGCAATGCCTTGGGCAAGATGAAAGTCGAAATGCCCAATCCCTATGCGATCTTCCTGCACGATACGCCCTCGCGCGGGCTCTTCTCGCTGCCTTACCGGGCCTACAGCCACGGCTGCGTGCGGGTCAGCGATGCCCTGGGCTTTGCCGCCACGCTGCTGTCCGACCAGTATTCGCGCGAACAGGTGAACCGGCTCGCCGGCATCCCCACCGCCGCGCAACGAGCGGCAGCCCTGCGCATGTCGATACCGGAACAGCAGCCCGGCCAGCAGCCGGGCGCGGTAACCAGTCCCACGGGCGAGCAGTTCAAGACCCAGAGCGTGGCCCTGCCGGTGAAGCTGCCGGTCTACGTCGCCTATTTCACCGCCGCCGTGCGGCCCGACGGCTCGCTTGCCTTCTCGCCCGATCTTTACAAGCTCGATCCGCAGATTTCCGATCCCGCGGCCTCGGGCAAGGGGTGCCCCGCACCCAACGAGGACGAACTCTTCGCCATGCGCAGCAACACTGGCGCGAAGGCCACGGGCGCGCCATAACCCCGCGAAAGAACTCATCGCGAGCGGGGAGACAATGGAGCAGGACCTGCAAGGCAAGACCGCCCTGGTAACTGGGGCGAGTAGCGGCTTAGGCACTGGAATCGCTGAAAGATTGGCAGCCGCCGGCGCGCTCGTGGCCGTATGCTACGCCAGCGACAAGGCCGGGGCCGAAGCAACCGTTGCGCGCATCGAGGCGGCGGGCGGCCAGGCATTCATCGCTCAGGCGAAGCTTGGCGGAGAGGCCGAGGCCAGGAAGCTGGCCGATGCCGCCTGTGCCGAGTTTGCCCGCCGCACCGGCAGCGACCAGCTCGACATCCTGGTCAACAACATCGGCGGCGGCGACTACGGCTCGATCCTCGACGTCACCGAGGATGCCTTCGACAAGGTCGTGTCCAACAACTTGCGGGCCGCCTTCTTCCTGACGAAAGTGCTGCACCCCAGGCTGCGAGACTTCGGCCGGGTGATCAACCTGTCTTCGGTCGGTGCGCGGCTGACCGATCCGAACATCATCGTTTACACCATGGTGAAGGCGGCAGTGGACGCCTTCACCCGGGTCTTGGCCGCCGAGCTCGGCCCACGCGGCATCACCGTCAACGCCGTGGCGCCCGGCTTCACCGCCGGGCCGACCAATGACTACATCGTCCAGGACCCGGTGGCGGCCAAGGGCGTCACCGACGTCACCGCGCTGCGCCGCTTCGGCCAGCCGGAGGAGATCGCCGACGCGGTCTATGCCCTGGCCTCTCCGCTGGGCCGCTGGATCACTGCACAAAGCATCGAAGCAAGCGGCGGGTTCAAGCTTTAGGGCGGCGTGCGGCAGGCGCAGGGAGAACGACATGAAACGCTTGATCTTGGCCGCCCTGCTGCTGGTGCTCGCGGCACCGCTCGCCGGGGCCGCCTCGCGCCCTGCCGCCAATCTCGACTGGCCGCATTACGGCGGGCAATACGACGAGGCCGGCTATGCCGACCTCGACCAGATCAACACGCGCAACGTCTCGCGCCTCGGTCTTGCCTGGTCGCTCGACCTGCCGGGCGAGCAGTCGCTGGAGGCGACGCCGCTTGCGGTCGACGGCGTGCTCTATTTCACCGGCAGCTTTGCCGACGTCTATGCCGTCTCGATCGATACCGGCCGCCTTTTGTGGAAGCACGAAGTGCGGGTCTGGGAATTCAACCCGGACAAGATGCACTACATCTTCCCGCTCAACCGAGGCGTCGCCTATGCCGATGGCCGCGTTTTCGTCGGCGCGACCGATGGCCGCCTGATCGCGCTCGATGCGAAGACCGGAAATCAATTGTGGAGCGTCGAAACGGTCGAGCACAACGACCGGCGCACCATCACCGGTGCGCCGCGCGCGTTCAACGGCAAGGTGATCATCGGCCAGGGCGGCGGCGATTCCGGATCGCGCGGCTATGTCACTGCCTATGACCAGAAGACCGGCAAGCAGGCCTGGCGCTTCTATGTCGTCCCCGGCAGCCCGGAGGAAAACAAGGGCGACGCGGCCATGGAAATGGCGGCCAGGACCTGGGGCAGCAGCGAGTACTGGAAGACCGGCACCGGCGGCACCGTGTGGCACGGCATCACCTTCGATCCGGAGATGAACCGCATATACATCGGCACCGGCAATTCCGGGCCCTACGATCCCACCAAGCGCGATCCCGGCGGCGGCGACAACCTGTTCCTCGCCTCGATCGTCGCGCTCGATGCCGATACCGGCAAGTACATCTGGCACTATCAGGTGAACCCGCGCGAGGCCTGGGACTACAAGGCCACCATGGGCATGATCACCGCGACCATGACCATCGGCGGACGCCCCCGCAAGGTGCTGATGCAGGCGCCCAGCAACGGCTTCTTCTATGTGATCGACCGCGAGACCGGCAAGCTGATCTCGGCCGAGGCCTATGCCAAGCAAACCTGGGCCGAGCGCATCGATGTGACCACCGGCCGCCCGGTCGAACGGCCCAACATTCGCTACGAAAACGGCGAGACCGTGCTCTGGCCCTGGACCGCGGGCACCCACAACTGGCAGGCGATGAGCTACAACCCGCGCACCGGGCTGGTCTATATCCCGAGTATGCAGCTGGGTTTTCGCTTCACGAAGAACCCCGGTGTCTATTCCGGCGTCGTCGCCACGCCCGAGTTCACTGACGACCCGGAGGACGGCAAGGGGAGACTGGTCGCCTGGGACCCGGTGGCGCAAAAGCCCCGCTGGTCGCACCGGCAGCGCTACATGTGGAACGGCGGCACGCTGTCCACTGCCGGCGGGCTGGTGTTCCAGGGCGACAACGAAGGCTTCGTAACGGCCTATGACGCCCTGGACGGCAAGCAGTTGTGGCGCTTCAACGCGGGCCTCGGGATCATCGCGCCGCCGGTCTCCTACCGCTGGCGGGGCGTGCAATACGTCTCGATCCTGGTCGGCTGGGCCGGGCCAAATCCCTATGGCCACGAGTTGATGCCGACCGGCTGGCGCTACAACGCCCAGCCCCGCCGCCTGCTGACCTTCAGGCTCGGCGGCAGGGCGAAACTGCCGCCCACCGCGCCCTATGACGAGACAGTCCATCCAGTGGACGATCCAGCCATGGTGCTGGACCCCAAAGATGTCGCGGCGGGCGCCACCCTGTTCTTCAACTGCGTCGCCTGCCACGGCGGCCAGGCGGAATCCGCCGGCGCGCCGGGGCCGGACCTGCGCGAATCGGGCGTGCCGCTCGATCCGGCGGCCTTCCGGCAGATAGTGCATGACGGCGCGCTGCTGCCCAAGGGCATGCCGCGGTTCCAGAACTTCACCGAGGAGCAACTGCTGCAACTGCGCAGCTACATCCGCCAGATGGCGCGCAACGAGATAGCGCGGAAGGCCGGGCAGCCAAGGGCGCACTAAGCTCATGAGCGAGAACCGCATCCTCACCACCCATGTCGGCAGCCTGCCGCGACCCGAGGCCCTGCTCTCGCTGCTGCGCGACAAAGCCGAAGGGCGCGAAGTGGACGAGGCGGTGTTGGACACCACCTTGACCGAGGCAGTGGACGACGTGGTGCGCCGCCAGGCCGAAGCGGGCATCGACTTCGTCAGCGATGGCGAGTTCTCCAAGCCGAGCTACGCCACCTATGTCAGCGAACGCCTCACCGGCTTCGGCGGCCAGGGCGCGCTCAAGGCTGCGGCCGACCTTGCCGATTACCGCAGCTATGCCGCGCATCTGGTGCAGAGCGGCGGGGTCATCCCCTCGGGCTATGGCAGCTGCTGCCAGGGACCGGTGGCGGTCAAGGACCTGTCCGGGCTGGAGACCGATCTTGCCAATCTCAAGGCGGCGGTCGATGCGGCCAGGCCCCACGGCGCCTTCATGAACGCCGCCTCGCCCGGCGTCGTCGCGATCTTCCAGAAGAACCTCTACTACCCCAGCGACGAGGCCTATCTCGAAGCCGTCGCCGAGGCGCTACGCGAGGAATACGAGCGGATCGTCGAGGCCGGCTTCCTGCTGCAGATCGACAGCCCGGACCTTGCCATGGGTCGCCACCTCGCCTTCGCCGACAGGAGTGACGAGGAGTTCTTGCATGTCATCGACCGCAATGTCGAAGCGCTGAACCACGCGCTGCGCAACATTCCGGCGGACAGGCTGCGCATGCACCTGTGCTGGGGCAACTACCCCGGCCCGCACCACC
>JAYRPK010000132.1:0-2176 GCA_041911195.1 Novosphingobium sp.
AGCCGCGGCGCTGGGCGCCGGAGCAGCCGGAGCGGCAGCAGGCGCTGCCGCCGGAGCGGCGGCCGAAGGAGCCTGGGCGAGAATCGCCTGCGGAGCGGCCATCAAGGCCACGGAAAGTGCGAGGGCCTTGCACCATTGTCCCGCACCGCGGGCTGCTTCCCCGAATCTCATGATAATGCGCTTTCGCCTTCGGTTACCGGCAAGGGAATTTGCCCCCCCTCACCCGTCTGGGGCATTCGGTTTGGCGGGCCTATACGCGCGCTTTACGGGCACCTCAAGCGCCTCTAGGGATATTTTTCAACCGTCCGGGCAAGCCCGCCTTGGCGATACCCCATTACCCCAGAGGATTTGCACAGAGCATGCAGGAAGAAGAAGTCCTTGCCGAATTTCGCGCCAGCAAGGCATTGCTGGAAGGTCATTTTCTGCTCTCTTCGGGCCGCCACAGCGCACAATACCTGCAATGTGCGCGGGTGCTGATGGACCCTGAACGCGCCTCGCGGCTGGCAGTCGCCCTGGCCGCCAGCCTGCCGCGCGAGCTGAAAAAGCGCATCACCAAGGTGGTTTCGCCGGCCATGGGCGGACTCATCATCGGCCACGAAATGGGCCGGGCGCTGGGGGTCGAGGCAATATTCGTCGAACGGCCCGAAGGCACTTTCGAACTTCGCCGCGGCTTCACTTTGGAGCCGGGCGAGGAAGTGCTGATGGTGGAAGACGTCGTCACCACCGGTCTCTCCTCGCGCGAGGCGATCAAGGCGGTCGAGGAAACCGGCGCCAGGGTGATCGCCGAGGCCGCGCTGGTCGACCGGTCCGGAGGCACCGTCGATCTGGGCGTGCCGTTCCACCCGCTGGTCGCACTCAGCTTCCCGACCTATGCCCCCGATGAAGTCCCGGCAGAGCTTGCCGCGATACCCGCGGTGAAGCCGGGGAGCCGCGCGAAACCGTGACATCCGCCCTGCGCCTCGGCGTCAATATCGATCACGTCGCCACCATCCGCAACGCGCGCGGCGGCGACCATCCCGATCCGGTGCGCGCCGCCGGGATCGTCGCCAGCGCCGGCGGCCAGGGCATCACCGCGCACCTGCGCGAAGACCGCCGCCACATCCGCGACGAGGACCTCGCCCGCATCCAGGCGGCGACCAGCCTGCCGCTCAACCTGGAAATGGCGGCGACCGACGAGATGCTGGAGATCGCCCTGCGGCATCGCCCGCATGCCGCCTGCCTGGTCCCCGAACGGCGCGAGGAGCGCACGACCGAAGGCGGGCTCGACGCGGCGGGCCAGCACAACCGGCTCTATCCGTTCGTCCAGCGCCTGAACGATGCCGGCATCCGCGTCAGCCTGTTCATCGCCCCCGAGGCGCGCCAAATCGAGGCCGCCATGCGCCTGGGCGCGCCGGTGGTGGAGCTGCACACCGGTGAATATGCCCATGCCTGCCAGAATCCAATGGGGGGCGAAACCCGCGCCGCCGAACTGCGCCGCATCGCCGAAATGGCGGCGCTGGCCCACAAGAACGGCATCGAGCCGCATGCCGGGCACGGGCTGACCTATGACAATGTCTCTGCCATTGCCGCGATCCCGCAACTGGCGGAACTCAACATCGGGCATTATCTCATCGGCGAAGCGATCTTCACCGGGCTCGAGGCGAGCATCCGCAGGATGCGCGAGCTGATGGATGCCGCAAGATAAAGGAGAGTGAGATGACGTCACGTCCGCCGGTATGGCTGTACGTCCTGCTGGGTATCCAGCTCGCCCTTGCCCTGTTCTTCCTGGCTTTCGGCTGGAGCCTGACCTCCTCGCTCGCCCAGGGGCGGACGCCCTCGCTCGAAGACACCCTGCTGCTCGCCTCGCCGGCCCTGGGCGTGGCGCTCTGCGGCTTGCTGGCGGGCCTGCTCTGGCGCCGCGAGCAGCGGACCGGGGCCATCATCGTCACGCTGCTGCCGATCCCGCTGGCACTGATCTTGCTGCTGATGTCGGGCGCAGTCATCTAGTCCATGATCATCGCCATCGGTTCCGACCTGTGCAGCATCGAGCGCATCCAGGCCTCGCTCGACCGCTTCGGCGAGCGGTTCGAGCTGCGCGTCTTTACCGAAGTGGAGCGCACCAAGGCGGCAAGGCGTCCCTTCACCAAGGCCGGCACCCTGGCCCAGCGTTTGGCCGCGAAGGAAGCCTTTTCCAAGG
>JAYRPK010000133.1:0-4967 GCA_041911195.1 Novosphingobium sp.
CCGGCATCGAGCGCCTGGAGCGCCGGAACCTCCTTCAGGTGCGGCCGGCGGCGATGCAGCGTCGGGGCTACGAAATCGCGGTTGTATGCCAAGGCCTTGTCGACCAGCGCATCGAGCGCCGGATGGGCCTCGGGCCGCGCATCCTCGATATAGTTGCCGAGGTACGACCACACCTGCTCGCGCGTCGCCTTGGCGCCGAGCACGCCCACCAGGTTCAGCAGCAGGCCATAGGTGACGGGGAGAGTGTCGCCATCGCCGCCCTTGTAGCCGGTGGTGCGCAGCAGGTGCCAGGCCGGGTTGCCGAGTTGCTGTTCGACCGGCTGGCCCGGGATCTTCTCGCGGAACTGCCAGTATTCGTCGACCGCGCGGGGGATGATGCCGGGGTGCAGGCTCTTGGCGCTCTTCGGCTCGCGGTAGAGATAGAGGCCGAGGCTGTCCTCGCTGCCGTAGGTCAGCCATTGTTCGATGGTCAGGCCATTGCCCTTGGACTTGGAGATCTTCTCGCCGTTCTCGTCGAGGAACAGCTCGTAGATCAGGCCCTCGGGCTGGCGGCCGCCGAGCACGCGGGCGATCTTGCCGCTTTCGCGCACCGAATCGGTCAGGTCCTTGCCGCACATCTCGTAATCGACGCCCAAGGCCACCCAGCGCATCGCCCAGTCGACCTTCCACTGCAGCTTGGCATTGCCGCCCAGGATGCATGTCTCGACCATGTCGCCATGATCCTCGAAGCGGACGATGCCGGCTTCGGCATTGACCACTTCCACAGGCACCTGCAGCACTTGGTGGTTTTTCGGCGAAACCGGCAGCACCGGCGAATAGGTCTGCCGCCGCTCCTCGCGCAGGGTCGGCAGCATGATGTCCATGATCGCGCCGAAGTTCCTTAGCACATTGCGCAAGGCATCGTCGAACGCGCCGGAATTGTACTGGTCGGAGGCCGAGACGAATTCGTAGTCGAAGCCGAAGCGGTCGAGGAACTCGCGCAGCATCGCGTTGTTATGGTGCGCGAAGCTTTCGTACTTGTTGAACGGATCGGGGATGCGGCTGAGCGGGTGGCCGATGTGGGCTGCGAGCAGCCCCTGGTTGGGAATATTGTCCGGAACCTTGCGCAGCCCGTCCATGTCGTCGCTGAAGGCCACCAGCCGCGTCGGCGCGCCGCCGGTGAGCGTTTCGTAGGCGCGGCGCACCAGCGTGGTGCGCAGCACTTCCTGGAACGTGCCGATGTGCGGCAGGCCGGATGGGCCATATCCGGTCTCGAACAGCACCGGCGCCCCCCCGGGCTTGCCCTGGGGAAAGCGCTTGGCCAGCTTGCGCGCTTCCTCGAAAGGCCAGGCCTTGGACGTCTGTGCGGCTGCGAGAATATCGGCTTCGGTCATCGCGGGCGCTTTTGCCGTTTGGCGGCGATTGTGCAAGCGCCAAGCGCCCCTGCTTGCCACGCGTTCGCTCGATGTTCTAGTCTCGCGCGATGACCGCCCTCTTGCTCCCCGCGTTCCACGCCAGCCATTCCGGCTGCTGGCTGAGAGATGGCAATGGACCGACGCGGGCCAGTTCCAAGGGCGATGCGATCATGGCGGCGGCCGATACGCCGCTGCTGATGCTCAACGCGCCGCTGGTGGCAACGCGGCTGGGCTATCCGGACCTGTCCGGGTTGGACCTGCTGGAGCTCTACGCCTTCGTCCATCCCGCCCGTTTCATGGTGCCCACGCCCAAGGGGCTGGCGCATGTGCTGGGGCTGGCCGAGCCGGAGGACGAAGCGGGCGTACCGGCCTTGCTGCAACAGGCCGCCGGCATCATGCTCGCGACTTGCGAGGATCCCGCCTGGCCCGAGCGGGAAGGCGCCTGGAGCGCGCTGCAATCGCTGGTCAAGCTGCGCTGGCCTTGGGCGACACTGCTGTCCGGGCGGATCGCGCGGCCGGAAAAGGGCGAGCGCTGGCTGTTCGCGCGCCTGCCCGAGTGGGAAGAGGCGCCCGAGCGGCCCCAGCCGGCGCAGGTCTCGCTCGACGCCGGGGACGTGCAGGCGCGGCTTGCCGAACTGACCGGCCAGGGGGCCGAACAGCGCCCCGGCCAGCGCGCCTATGCGCAGGAAGCGGCGCAGATGTTCGAACCGCGCCGGCGTGACGGCGAGCCGCATGTGCTGCTGGCACAGGCCGGAACCGGCATCGGCAAGACGCTGGGCTATCTCGCCCCCGCCTCGCTGTGGTCGGGGGCCTCGGGCGGCACGGTCTGGGTCTCGACCTATACAAAGGCGCTCCAGCGGCAATTGCGCCACGAAAGCGCCCGGGCCTGGCCGGAGCGGCGGGAGGATGGCTCGCGGCCGGTGGTGGTGCGCAAGGGGCGCGAGAATTACCTATGCCTGCTCAACCTGGAAGACGCGCTGCAGGGCGGCTTTGGCGGCAGGGCGGCGGTGCTGGCGCAACTGGTCGCGCGCTGGGCGTCCTACAGCCGCGATGGCGACATGATCGGCGGCGACCTGCCGGGCTGGCTCGGCACCCTGTTCCGCCAGCGCGGGATTGCGGCCTTGACCGACCGGCGCGGCGAATGCGTCTATGCCGGCTGCCCGCATTACCGCAAATGCTTCATCGAGCGCGCCGCGCGGGCCTCGGCCCAGGCCGACCTCGTCATCGCCAACCACGCGCTGGTCATGGTCCACGCGGCGCGGGGCAGGGACCATGCGGCGCGGCCGACCCGGCTGGTGTTCGACGAAGGCCACCATGTCTTCGAAGCGGCGGATTCGACCTTCGCCGCCGCGCTCACCGGGCAGGAGGCAATCGAGCTGCGCCGCTGGGTGATGGGCCCGGAAAAGGGCGCGAAAGGCCGGCGGCGCGGGCTTTCGGCGCGGCTCGCGGACGTCGCGAGCTATGACGAGGCCGGGGGCAAGGCGATTGCTGCCGCGCACCGCGCCGCCGAGGCCCTGCCGGGGGACGGCTGGCTGCAACGGCTGGGGGAAAATGCGCCGAGCGGCCCGATCGAGGCCTTGCTCGCGGCAGTGCGCGCCACGGTCTATGCCCGCGACGAGAGCGGCGGGCAGGAAGCGGGCTATGGGCTGGAGACCGAAGCCGCCCAGCTCGACGGGGGCTTCGTCGAACAGGCGCAGGCCGCGCGCGAGGCGCTGGGCGAACTGCGCGCGC
Organism: Novosphingobium sp.; assembly: GCA_041911195.1. Taxonomy (GTDB): domain Bacteria; phylum Pseudomonadota; class Alphaproteobacteria; order Sphingomonadales; family Sphingomonadaceae; genus Novosphingobium. The sequence goes on from JAYRPK010000133.1 coordinate 3,126, forward strand.
CGCTGATCCGGCTCGGTGTGCGGCTGGAGGCGCTGCTCGCCGAGCCACCCGACTGGCTGGACGGGCAGGGTCGGGCGCGGATCGAGGGCGCGCGCCATGCGCTGGCCTGGCGGGTCGAGCTGATTGCCGCCTGGGAAGCCTTGCTCGACCGGCTGGGCGGCCCAGCCGATCCGCTCTACGTCGACTGGCTGGCGGTGGAGCGCAGCGACGCGCGCGAGTTCGACATTGGCCTGCACCGCCGCTGGCTCGATCCGATGCAGCCTTTCGCCAAGGTCGTGCTCGAGCCGGCGCACGGGGTGATGCTGACTTCGGCAACGCTGAAAGACGGGCATGGCCGCGCCGCGGCGGACAGTGACGCGGATTGGCACGCCGCCGTCGCCCGCAGCGGTGCGCCGCATGTGCCAGTGTCGCCGCGCCTCGCCTCCTTCGACAGCCCGTTCGACTATGCCGCGCAGGCCGAAGTGCTGATCGTCACCGATGTGCCCAAGGGCGACATATCGGCGCTTGCCGCCGCCTATGGCCGGCTGATCGAGGCTGCGGGCGGCGGTGTGCTAGGGCTGTTCACCGCGATCCGCCGGCTGCGCGCGGTGCATGGCCGCATTGCCGACCGGCTGGCGAGGAACGGTCTGCCGCTCTATGCCCAGCACGTCGATCCGATCGATACCGGCACGCTGGTCGACATCTTCCGCGACGATCCGCATGCCTCGCTGCTGGGCACCGATGCCCTGCGCGACGGGGTGGACGTGCCGGGCCATTCGCTGCGGCTGGTGGTGATGGAACAGGTGCCCTGGCCCAAGCCCTCGATCCTGCACCGGGCGCGGCGCCTTGCGCAGGGCGGCTCTGCTCATGACGACCGCATCATCCGCGCGCGGCTTGCCCAGGCCTTCGGCCGCCTGATCCGCAATCGCGACGACCGGGGGCATTTCGTCGTGCTCTCATCGGCCTTTCCCAGCCGGCTGCTGAGTGCCTTTCCAGCCGAAACGCCTGTCACTCGCCTGACGCTGGACGAGGCTTTACAACGCGTGGCCAGAGGTGTTGTGGGAACAGCCAAAGAGATCGAGAGCGACGCTTGAAGAAACTGGCCCTCTACCGGCACGCCAAATCGGACTGGAATTCCGCCGAAGCGCGCGATTTCGACCGCCCGCTCAATGCGCGCGGGCGCAAGGGGGCGGCGGCGATGGGGCGGCACATCCGCGATCATGGCGCCAGGTGGGAGCGAATCATCGCCTCGCCCGCCGCGCGCTGCGCCGAGACGGTCGAAGTCGGCTGCGAGGCGATCGGCCAGACCTTTCCGGTGCGCTGGGACCGGCGGATCTATCTCGCCAGCTCGGCCACCCTTCTCGAAATCCTGCGCGAACAGGAAGGCGATCCCGCCTCGGTGCTGATGATCGGGCACAATCCCGGGCTGGAAGACCTGATCTTCGATCTGGTTCCCGACGATGGCAGCAGCCCGCTACGCGACGTGGTCGAGGAAAAGTTCCCGACGGCGGCCTTTGCGGTGCTGGAACTGGACATTGCCAGCTGGGCCGATGCGGACGAGGGCTGCGCGCGGCTTGTCCACCTGTGCCGGCCGCGCGATCTCGATCCGAGCCTGGGGCCGGAGCCGGTGGACTGATCAGGCGGCGTCGAGCGCCGCCGCCAGCCGGTTCCTGATGGCGATCAGTTCCGGAACCACATCCACCTGCGCTGCAGCCTGCGGCCGGGCCACCGATTCGACAGGCGCTGCCTCGCCGGACTGGATCGCCTTGCGCGCGCCGCGCAGGGTATAGCCTTCGCGGTGCACCAGCCGGTCGATCGTGGCGATCAGGGCAATGTCGTCGGGCCGGTAATAGCGCCTGCCGC
>JAYRPK010000134.1:0-8991 GCA_041911195.1 Novosphingobium sp.
CATGACGTCGTAGGCGCCGCCATAGGCCTTGCGGGTGATCACGGTGATCTTCGGCACGGTCGCCTCAGCATAGGCGAACAGCAGCTTGGCGCCGTGCTTGATGATGCCGTTGTGCTCCTGGCTGGTGCCGGGAAGGAAGCCGGGGACGTCGACCAGGGTGACGATCGGGATGTTGAAGGCGTCGCAGAAGCGCACGAAGCGGGCGGATTTCTTCGAGCTGTTGATGTCGAGCACGCCGGCCAGCACCATCGGCTGGTTGGCGACCAGGCCCACCGTGCGGCCCTCGACCCGGCCGAAGCCGCAGATAATGTTGCCGGCGTAGCCCGGCTGGATTTCGAAGAAATCGCCCTCGTCGACAATCTTTCGGATCACTTCGTGCATGTCGTAGGGCTGAGTGGCCGAGGCCGGGATCAGCGTATCGAGGCTGTCCTCGCGGCGGTCCCAGGGATCGGCCGAGGGACGCTCGGGCACGTCTTCCTTGTTCGACAGCGGCAGGTAATCAAAGAATTCGCGCGCCGTCAGCAGCGCCTCGATATCGTTCTCCAGCGCCAGGTCGGCGACCGAGGTCTTGGTCGAATGGGTGATCGCGCCGCCCAGCTCCTCTTGCGTGACGATCTCGTTGGTCACTGTCTTGACCACGTCGGGGCCGGTGACGAACATGTAGGAGCTGTCCTTCACCATGAAGATGAAGTCGGTCATCGCCGGCGAATAGACCGCGCCGCCGGCACAAGGCCCCATGATCAGGCTGAGCTGCGGGATAACGCCCGAGGCATTGACGTTGCGCTGGAAAATCTCGGCATAGCCGCCCAAGGCCGCGACACCCTCCTGGATGCGCGCGCCGCCTGAATCGTTGAGCCCGATCACCGGCGCGCCGACCTTCATGGCAGTGTCCATGATCTTGCAGATCTTCATCGCGTGGCGTTCGGAAACCGCGCCGCCGAACACGGTGAAGTCCTGCGCGAAAACGAAGACCAACCGGCCGTTGATCGTGCCAGATCCGGTGACGACGCCGTCACCCGGGATCTGCTGGTCGGGCATGCCGAAATCGACGCAGTTGTGCTCGACGTAGGCGTCGACTTCTTCGAAGCTGTGTTCGTCGAGCAGGATTTCCAGCCGCTCGCGCGCGGTAAGCTTGCCCTTGGCGTGCTGGTTATCGATACGCTTCTGCCCGCCTCCCATCCTGGCGGCTTCGCGGCGACGTTCCATTTCGGCGATATTGGCTGACATGCGAGCAGATTCCCTGTTGCAGGTGCGAACGCCCTTGGCGCGCGAGTGCCCTAGCGTCAATAGCTGTTAATCGCGCGATTAAACGGCCGCTTGCGCAAGACGGTGGAAATGCACAGGGCTGTCTTGCCTACAGCGGCAATATCCGGACAGTGATCACCCAAGGGTAGGAGTTGCGGATGAAAGATGCGCCAGCGGACCCGTCCGCCCCCGAATGGTTCACCCGCGCAATAACCGCGCCTTGCGAAAGCCGCACAGTCGAGGTGGAAGGCTGCCTGATCCATTACTTGAGTTGGGGCGACAGGAGCAGGCCCGGCCTGCTGTTCGTCCCGCCCAGCGGCGGCCATGCCCACTGGTTCTCCCACGTCGCGCCGATGTTCGCCGACCGCTTCCATGTCGCGGCGATAGACCTTTCAGGTTGCGGCGATTCCGGGCGGCGCGAGAGCTACACCAAGGAACTGGTTTCGCAGGAAATCGCCGGGGTCCTGACCCATTCCGGCATGCTGGAAGCCGCCGCGCCGCCGGTGCTGGTCGGCCACAGCGCCGGCGCGCAATGCGTGGTGTCCGCCGCCCAGGCGCATGGCGAGAAGCTGCTGGGGATCATCGCCATAGATGGCCTGCGCTATGCCCGACTGCCGCAGGACCACGCCATCGCCATCCTCGAAGGCCCGCGCGAGATGCCGGCCCCTGCCCCGCCAAAGATCCGCCCCGACCTGGACGAAGCCGTCGCGCGGTTCCGCGTGTCGCCCAAACCGATGATCGACCTGGGCAACCAGTTCATAGTCCGCCACATCGCGCGCAATTCCTTCCGCGCCGTGCCCGGGGGCTGGGTTTCCAAGTACGATGCCGGCCATGTCGGCGTGATCGACCTTGCCTTCGAACTGACCCCGGCGCTCAAGGACCTGCCCTGCCGCGCCGCCGCGATCTACGCCGAGCACAGCCATCTGACCGACGAGGCGGCAGGCAGGACAGTCAGCGAGATGAACGATGGCAAGGTGACCGCGCTGACTATCCCGGGCACCAGCCATTATCCACAGATCGACAGCCCGTTTGCCTTCGTCGCCACGATCAAGGCCGTGGCGCTGGGCTGGCATGCGGAAAGGAGCCGGGCACAGGGCGCGGCTGCGGTCTGATTCAGCGCATCAGCACCAGCTCTTCCGCCATGCTTGGATGCAGTGCCATGGTGTCGTCGAACTGCGCCTTGGTCAGCCCCGCCTTCACCGCGATGGCCGCCGCCTGGAGGATTTCCGGCGCTTCCGGCCCGATCATGTGGACGCCCAGCACCCGGTCACTCGCGACGTCCACCACCAACTTGTAGAGTCCACGCTCGGCCCGTTGCGAGAACATGTTCTTCATCGGGCGGAAGTCCGAGGTGTAGACCCGGATCTCGCGAAACTGCCCCCTCGCCTGGGCCTCGGTCAGCCCGACGCCCGCAAGCGGCGGCTGCGAGAAGACGGCGTTGGGGATGGCGTCATAGTCGATGGTGCGCGGGGCGCCGCCGAATAGGCCATCGGCAAAAGCATGACCCTCGCGGATGGCAACGGGAGTCAATTGCACGCGGTCGGTGACGTCGCCGACGGCATAGATGCTGGGGCAGCTTGTGCGGTTATACTCGTCGACCGGCACCTGGCCATTCTCGCCCAGTTCGATCCCGGTGCTTTCGAGGCCGAGCCCGTCGGTGTTCGGCCGCCGGCCGGTGGCGACGAGAACCACGTCCACCGTCACCGGATCATGTCCCCTGGTCGTGACGCTGAACGAGCCGTCGGCCTGCTTTTCCACCTTCTGGATCGGGCTGTTGAAGCGGTATTCGATACCGCGCGACATGGTGATCTGCAGCAGCCGGTCGCGCAGCGCCTCGTCATAGCCGCGCAGTATCTGGTCGCTGCGGTTGACGACCATGACCTGGCTGCCGAGCGCGTTGAACACGCCGGCGAACTCCATGGCGATATAGCCCGCACCCTGGATCAGCACCCGGCGCGGCAGTTCCGGCAGGTGGAACACCTCGTTCGACGTGATGCAGTGCTCGCTGCCATCGATCTCGGGCATCACCGGCCATGCCCCGGTGGCGACGAGGATTACCTTGGCGGTCACCTCCCGCCCGCTCGCCAGCCGCAGCGAATTGGGCCCGGTGACCACCGCGCGCTCATGGAAATGCTCCACCTTGTTGCTGTCGAGCGTCGAGGTGTAGGCCTTTTCCAGCCGGTCGACATCGCGCGCGACGAAATCGCGCAGGGTGGCCCAGTCGAACGAGCGATCGCCCAGGGTCCAGCCATAGCTGCCGGCGTGGTCCAGCTCCTCGGCGAACTGCGAGCCATAGACCAGCAGCTTCTTGGGCACGCAGCCGCGGATCACGCATGTGCCGCCGATGCGGAATTCCTCCGCCACCGCCACCCGCGCGCCGTGCGAGGCCGCCACCCGGCTGGCCCGCACCCCGCCCGAACCGGCGCCGATGACGAAAAGGTCGTAGTCGAATTCACTCATGCCGCACTCCTGATGCTGGCGCTATGGAGCGGGTTGCCTGCGGAAGCCAGTCGGTTTCGCGCAAACCGGATTTGCCGCGACTCGCAAGAGGATGGTAAGCATCGGCCCGGGTCTTGGCGCACATGCGGCAAGCAAGGACCCCCCGCCTGTCGCGGTCTTGCGCCAAGGCCTACTATATTGCGCCCCTTCGCGCCGGGCGAGCACGTCCCGCCCTTCATATGCGCAGCGGCGCAGCGGCTGGGAGTATGTTCATGGAACGTATCGGCGATGAAATTCATATCGAAACCGATGAAGCCCGCGCGGGCGAAACCCCGCACATCGTGCGCTATGTCCTAGGCATCAGCCTGGGCCTGGCGGTGCTTGCCATGTCGGCGATCTGGATAACCGGCGCTCTGTCGCAGCGTCCGGGCAATACCCAGGCAGTGACGGCGGAAGAGCACGCGCTAGGCGGCTAGCCGCCACGGTCATTCCGCAACGATGACGGCGCTCCGCGCGTCGAGGATACGCTTTGCCTCGACGGGATCGAGCCGCACCTGCAGGCCGCGCTGGCCACCGTTGATGTAGACGAGATCGTGCGCGAGCGCGCTCTGCTCGATCACCGTGCAGACCGGCCGCAACTGCCCGAACGGGCTGACCCCGCCCACCTTGTAGCCGCTCACCCGTTCGGCATCGGGCACCGGCATCATTTGCGCGGTCTTCCCGCCCAGCGCCGCTGCCAGCCGTTTCATCGCGACTTCGCGGTTGGAAGGCAGGATCGCGCAGGCAGGATTGCCGTCGATCAGCACCATCAGCGTCTTGAGCACCCGCTCCGGCGGCTCACCGAGCGCTTCGGCGGCCTGAAGACCCACCCTGTCAGCGCCGGGATCGTAGTCGTACACATGGACCGAATAGGCGACGCCTGCCTTGTCGAGGAATGTGGTCGCGCGGGTTCCCTTGGCCATTCAGGCCTGCTCCCACTGGTTCCAGTGCGTGATCGTCGTGACAGGCGGTCGAAGCGCGCGGCGGAAATCCGTGCCCCTGGTATAGCCGAGCGGCAGTAGCCCGACCTGCATGACACCATCGGGTATGCCCAGTAGCTCGGCCACTCTGGCTTCCTCGTTGAGGTGCAGCGTCGTCAGCGTCGAGCCAAGGCCGCGTGCGCGCAGGGCAAGCTGGAAACTCCATACGGCGGGATAGATCGAGCCCCAATGCGCCGCGACGCGAGAGGGCGTCCAGTCTGCCCCGGGTCTGCCTTCGATGCAGGGAATGACCATGGCGGGAACCCTGCCGAGATTGTCTGCCAGCCACGAGAAAGAGGACAGGATGCGCGCCACTTGCTCGTCCTGCCGAGCGAGGTCGGCTCCGCCTTGCTGCACCGCGTAAGCATCGGCAATTTGCTCGTAGATCGCGCCGATCCGGGCCTTCCTGTCGGGCTCATCGACCACGACCCAGCGCCAGCCCTGCTTGTTGCTGCCGGTCGGCGCCTGCACCGCAAGTTCAAGACATTCGATGATCGTCTCGCGCGGGACAGGCCGTTCCAAGTCGAGCCGCTTCCTCACCGCCCGGGTGGTGGCGAGCAATTCGTCGCACATGGCACGATCGAATTGCATCACTCCAGCCCCGCCGCTTTCAGCAGCGCCTCGGTGCTGGCATCGAACCTGGCGCCGCCCGCATCGATGCTGCGCGCCAATTCCTTACCCAGTTCGACGCCGAACTGGTCGAAGGGATTGATCCCCATCAGCACCGCATTGGCGAAGGTCCGGTGCTCATGGAAGGCGATCAGCGCGCCCAGTGTCGCGGCATTGATCTCGTCGCACAGGATCGTCGCGGAGGGCCGGTCGCCCGGATAGGCCCGCGCCGGATCGTCGCTAGCGCGCCCCGCCATCAAGGCCGCGCCTTGCGCGAGGCAGTTCATCAGCAGGTTGCGATGGTGCGCCGGGTCCAGGCTGTCACCCGCTCCGACCGCGGCGACGAAATCCACCGGCACTACGTGGGTCCCCTGGTGGAGCAGCTGGAACACGGCATGCTGGGCATCGGTCCCCACTCCGCCCCAGGTAATCGGCGCAGTCGGGCCGCTCACCGACTGACCATCGGCAGTGACGGACTTGCCATTCGATTCCATCTCGAGCTGCTGGAGATAGCTCGGCAGCAGCCGCAGGCGCTCGTCATAGGCGAAACAGGCGCGCGTCTGGCAGCCGCGCAGGCGCGAATAGAGCTGGTCGGCGAAAGCGGCGCGCAGGGGCAGGTTGTCGGCTCCGTCCGTATCGAGGAAATGCCGGTCCATCGCCGCTGCGCCGTCGAGCATTTCGGCGAAATCGTCCCAGCCCAGCGCCAAGGCCACCGGAAAGCCGATCGACGACCACAACGAATAGCGTCCTCCGACGCTTTCCTGGAACGGCAATATCCGCGTCTCGTCGACACCCCATTCCACCGCCTTTTCGGGATTGGCGGTGAGCGCCACGACCCGGCCATAGGCATCCGAGACTCCGTTCTCCTCCAACCAGGCAAGCGCGCTCATGGCATTGGTCATGGTCTCGATGGTGGTGAAGGTCTTGGAGGCGACGGCCACCAGCGTCGTTTGCGGATCGCAGGCTGCACAGGCAGCCTCCAGCGCCAGCCCGTCGATGTTCGATACGACATGGACGTCGACCTCCACCCCATCCCGCGACAGGGCGTTCACCGCCAGCGCCGGGCCAAGCGCCGATCCGCCGATGCCGATGTGGATCAGGTGCTTCACTTCGCCCAGCGCGCCGGCGTGGATCGCACCGACCAGCGAGCGCATCCGGGCATGCAGCGCGGCGGCTTCCTCGACACTGGTCTCCTTGCCCAGCCCGCGCTGGGCGGTGTGCTCGGCAGCGCGGTGTTCCGTGGTATTGACGATCTCCCCCTCGAACAGGGCAGCACGCTTGCCTGAAAAATCCCTGGCCCGGGCCAGATCGGCGAACAGCGCCAGGTGCGCCTGGTCGAGGTGCGTTTTCGACCAGTCGAACAGAATTGCCCCGCCAGGCAGGTCCAGCCGCGCCGAAAGCCTGTCGATGCGCCCCGAATCGTCGGCGAAAAGCGCGCTGAGCCCTGGCCGCGGCAGCGCGGCCAGTCCCTCCCAAATCGTGTTAGCCGCTTCGATCATGCTGCACCTATGCTTTGCCGCGCCAATCGCCTATGCCCCCGCGCGGCGGCAAGGCCAAGGCGCGAAACAAGGAAGACAGATCCGCGATGGACTCGACAGTGCAGGAAAACGATCCAGCCAGCGACGCGCAAACGCCCGGAACAACCGAAAAGCCCAAGAAGGAAGAGAACTTCTTCGTCTTCCTGCTCAAGCTGGTGGCCGTGGTTCTGATCTTCCGCAGCTTCGTGTTCTCGCCGTTCAACATCCCCAGCGAATCGATGATGCCCCGCCTCGTCAACGGCGACTACCTGCTCGCCGCCAAGTGGCCCTATGGCTATTCGAAATATTCGCTGCCCTTCAGCGTGCCGCTGATCCCCGGGCGCATCATGGCCGGCCAGCCTGAGCGCGGCGACGTGGTCATCTTCAAGGCGCCGCCGGGCAACGATATCGACTATATCAAGCGCGTCATCGGCCTGCCGGGCGACCAGATCCAGGTGGTGGGCGGCCAGTTGCACATCAACGGCAAGCCGGTTCCCAAGGTGAGGGTCGCCGATTTCGAGATTCGCGTCTCGCCCAACACGCAGTGCCACCTGCCACAGTTCGAGGCGAAGGCGGCGGACGGCAGCGCGGTGTGCCACTATCCCCGCTTTCGCGAGACCCTGCCTAATGGCAAGAGCTACGAAGTGTTCGACTTCGGCACCTATCCGCAGGACGACACGCCCTCTTTCGTCGTTCCCGAAGGCCACCTGTTCCTGATGGGCGACAACCGCGACAATTCGATGGACAGCCGCTTTCCCGCCGTCCCCGGCCAGGGCATAGGGCTGGTGCCGCAGGAGAATCTCGTCGGGCGCGCCTCGATCATGATGTTCTCGACCGACGGCTCGGCCGAATGGATCAAGCCCTGGACCTGGTTCACCGCAGCGCGATGGGGCCGGATCGGTGGCACGTTTTAAGTGTCTGATCCGAAATTAAATTTCGGATCGCTCGGCACCGGCCCGCTCCCCCGCCCGGCCCCCCAACGGAATGGTACGCTATGGGTGGCCGGGCGGGGGAGCGGGCCGGGGCCGCTTCGAAATTCGCTCTTTCGCGAATTTCGAAAAGGACTCTGATCGGATGCTTGAAGAAGCCACCCATGCCTTCCTCACCCGCTTTGCCGGGACCGAGCCAAAGAGCGAAGAGCTCTGGCTTGAGGCGCTGACGCACGGCAGCACCGGGCACGAGCGCAATTACGAGCGGCTGGAATTCCTTGGCGACCGGGTGCTCGGGCTGTCCATCGCCGAATGGCTCTATGAACTGGGCACCGGCGACGAAGGCAAGCTCTCGCAACGGCTGAACGCCCTCGTCACTCGTTCGATGTGCGCCCGGATCGGTCGCGGGATCGGGCTTGGCGAGCATGTGCGCCTTGGCAAGCAGGCCAGCGACGACGGCGCGCGCAACAGCGACAACGTGCTGGGCGACGTCATGGAGGCGCTGATCGGCGCCAGCTTCGTCACGCTGGGTTTTGCCGGCGCGCGCAAGATCGTGCGGCGGCTGTGGGCCGATGCGATCGAGGGTGAGGCCGGGCATGCCAAGCATCCCAAATCGGCGCTTCAGGAATGGGCGGCGGGCAACAAGCGCAAGACGCCGCAATACCGCCTGGTCGAGCGCAGCGGACCGGATCATGCAGCCCGCTTTACCGTCGCAGTCTCGGTCAACGGCGTCGGCGAGGCGGAAGGCACGGGATCGAGCAAGCAGGATGCCGAAACCGCAGCGGCCAAGGCCTTTCTGGAGACATTCGGATGACGCAGCACTGCGGTCTCGTCGCCGTGATCGGCGCGCCCAATGCGGGCAAGTCGACGCTGGTCAACGCCCTCGTCGGCCAGAAGGTCGCCATCGTCTCGGCCAAGGCGCAGACCACGCGCGCACGGCTGATGGGTATTGCGCTCGCCGGGGAAACCCAGATCATCCTTGCCGACACCCCGGGCATCTTCGCCCCCAGGCGCCGGCTCGACCGCGCCATGGTCTCGGCTGCCTGGGAAGGCACGCAGGAGGCCGATGCCGTGCTGCTGGTCATCGATGCCCGCAAGAAACGGCGCGACGATCTGGAGCCGATCCTCGAAGCGCTGAAGGACCGCCCGGAGCGCAAGCTGCTGGTGCTCAACAAGGTCGATCAATGCACCAAGGAACCGCTGCTGCTCATGGCCAGCGAACTGACCGAGGCA
>JAYRPK010000135.1:0-7844 GCA_041911195.1 Novosphingobium sp.
CGGCAAGCCCAATGGCCGGTGCTTCGACAGGCTCAGCACGAGCGGGCCTTGGTTCCGGCACCCAATCCGCTCAGCCTGAGCTTGTCGAAGGCCGCACGATCCGCTCTCCCTTCGATGGCTCCCTTGTCGGGCGCTGCCGCGACGCAACGGAGCCGGAAGCCGGTGATGCCATCGGCCGGGCACTTGCCGCACAGCCCGGCTGGGATGCACTCGGCGGCGACAGGCGGGCAACTCTGCTTGAAGACATTGCCGATCGCTACGAAAGCCACGGCGCCGAATTCCTCTCTCTGTGCCAGCGAGAGGCCGGCAAGACCTTGCCCGACTCTGTGCTCGAACTGCGCGAGGCGGTGGACTTCCTGCGCTATTACGCCGCCGAGGCCCGCCGCCTGTTTCCGCCCCACGGCATGGCGCTGCCGGGCCCGACGGGGGAGAGCAACCGCCTGCGGCTGGTGGGGCGCGGGGTCTTCGCGGCGATTTCGCCGTGGAACTTCCCGCTGGCGATCTTCACCGGGCTGGTCGCCGCGCCGCTTGCCGCGGGCAACGCCGTCGTCGCCAAGCCCGCCGAACAGACCCCGCTGACCGCCGCCCTGGCCATGCGGCTGATGCAAGAAGTGCTGCCCCAAGGCGTCGTCCAGCTGCTTCCCGGCAACGGCGCCGTGGGTGCGGCGCTCTGTGCCGATCCGCGCCTTGCCGGCGTCGCCTTCACCGGCTCGACCCGGACCGCGCGGACCATCGCCCGCACCCTGGCCGCGCGCGAGGGCCCGCTAGCCACCCTGGTGGCCGAGACCGGCGGGCAGAACGCGATGATCGTCGACAGCTCCGCCCTGCCCGAACAGGTGACGCGCGACGTGCTGGCCTCCGCCTTCCAGAGCGCGGGGCAGCGCTGTTCGGCGCTGCGGGTGCTCTATCTGCAGGAGGACATTGCCGATGCCATGCTGGCGATGATCCGCGGGGCCTTCGAGGCGCTGGTCATCGGCGATCCGCAGGACCTCGCCACCGATCTGGGCCCGGTGATCGACGCCGAGGCCAGGGGCAAGCTGGAAGATCATGTCGCGTCCATGGAGCGCAAGCGCCATCAAGTCTGGCGGCGCAGCTTGCCGGCCTTGTGCGGAGCGGGGCATTTCGTCGCGCCCACCATCATCGAGATCACCGGCATCGAGGATCTGGCGGAAGAGCATTTCGGCCCGGTGCTGCACGTCGCCCGCTTCCGCGCCGACGCACTGGAATATGTCATCGAGGCGATCAACGCCGCCGGCTATGGCCTCACGCTGGGCCTCCACAGCCGGATCGAGGCCACCCGGCGGCTGGTCGAAAGCCGCGCCCGCGTCGGCAATCTCTATGTCGACCGCAACCAGATCGGCGCGGTGGTCGGCAGCCAGCCGTTCGGCGGCGAGGGCCTTTCGGGCACCGGGCCCAAGGCCGGAGGGCCCTATACCCTGCTGCGCTTCGCCACCGAGCGGGTGACCTGCATCGACACCACCGCGGCCGGCGGCAACGCCTCGCTGATGGCGGGCGGCTGAATTACAGCGGCGGCGGGGGAGTCAGTCTTTGCCGCAGTTCGCGATCCGCCTTCATCGGATCGGCCTCGACATGCGGCGGCGCGTTCCAGATCATCGTCTGCCGCCGTTCGAGCGTATATTGCGGCCAGGCGGGAAGCCTGCGCGCCGAGGGCACGCCGGTCCGCGCGAAGCTGGACCAGGCGCCGCTGGTCTTGGCCGCGAGCAGGCGCGCCCCGGCATTGCCCTGGGTGATCGGCAGAGCCTCGGTGTTGTCGAAATAGAAGCTGCCGTCGATGCCGTGGGCGGCGTGGAGATAGGGCAGCACCGGGCTTTCCCATTCGAATTGGTACATCCAGGTCGGCCCCTTGCCCGACTTCACATGCGCCTCCGCGAGCTCGATCGCGCCCATGCGCATCATCGAATCGGTCATCGCCCGCACCAGCAGGTCGCCGGGGCCATATTCCGGGTGGATCGCCTTGTAACCCGCAAGCAGTTCCGCACCCTTGCCCGGGAACATGCGGTCCATGATCGGGCCAAGCGATTGGTCGGTGACCTTGCGCGGGTCCATCGGGCCGCCGGTGAGGAACAGCGCCGCCTCGTGCTTGCAGCATCCGATGACCAGCGGGATGGGGGCTGAGCCGCCCAGGACTGCGGCAATCGGCTGGCTGGGCAGTTCTGGCGTTCCAGCAGTAGGGACGAAGCCCCGGCGCGGACCGCCGGCCATGGACAGGGTCTCCAGCTTCGCCTGCGCGGCGAGGATCTGCTCCATCGGCCTTTGCAGCAGCTGGCGGAAGTTCGGCTTTTCGATGCCAAGTTCCTTGAGCAGCAGTTCGGCCTGTTCCGTCGCCAGCTCGCGCGTCGGCACCCGATTCGAGGTGCCGCTTTGCAGCGCCGCGCGGTGGAACAGGCCGGAAGCGGAAGGCATGGCCAGCAGCGAGCAGATCTTGCCGCCGCCGCCGGATTCGCCATGGATCATCACCCGGTTGGGATCGCCGCCGAAAGCCTCGATATTGTCGCGAATCCACTGCAGCGCGAGGACGAGGTCCATTTGCGCCTGGTTGCCACTGTGGGCATATTCGGGATCGAAGCCGCCGAGATAGGCATAGCCCAGCGCCCCCAGTCTATGGTTGAGCGAGACCGAGACGACGCCGTGGTGCAGCGCCAGGTTCGTTCCATCGGTGCGCGGCCCAGCACCGGTGCCAATGGAAAAGCCGCCGCCGTGTATCCACAGCATCACCGGCCGTTTGCCGCCGTCCTTCAGGCCGCTGGTGAAGACATTGAGCACCAGGCAATCCTCGCCGATGCGGGTCTGGACGCCGGCGGCAGTGCCGAAAAACTTGCCCATGGCGTCACCCATGGTCGATGACGGATTGACTGCGGAGGCGCCCTGCGGAGCCATCGGTCCCCAGTCGAGGCAGTCCTTGACGCCTGCCCAGGGCTCGGGCGGTTTCGGCGGCAGGAAGCGATTGGCGCCGCCGGTCGATGCGCCATAGGGAATGCCCTTGAAACTGTAGACCCCATTGACGAAAGCGCCGCGCACCTTGCCAGCGCGGGTTTCGGTGACGGGTTCCGCGCGCCTCAAAGCCCGCTTCGGTGCCGCTCCGGCAACTGCCAATCCCGCCATGGCAAGCGATCCTGCGGCAAACTTCCTGCGGTCTGTTTCCATGACGCTCTCCTCATCGTCACACCGGTATTTAGTTCTGAATCAGAACCAATCACGTTTTACGCTCTCCTGCAAGCGAAGTGCGCGTTGACACTGTTCGCGTCGCCTGCCCTAATCCCGGCCAACAATACAAAGGGAGAGCAACCGTGGCCGAAGCCGCCATCGAGCTGCCTGAAATGGAGCGCCTGCGCGCCGCGTGGAAAGCGGGCGTGCACGTCTATACCGCGCAGCGCGCCTGGCTCTATGCGGCCCTGTGCGGCGCGGGGGCCGAGGACGACGAGGTGATGGCGATGACCGCCCATGCGCTGGGCGCGGCGCCGCCGGTGCACCTGTTCATCGCCGCGCACTACCTGCTGCTGGGCGGCGTGGAGCACCCGCTGTCGCGCTGGTTCGCGACGCTGAGCGATCCCCCCGCCCCGCCCGAGGAAGCCTGGCCGGCATTTCGCGACTTCGCGCTGAAGCACGGCGAGGCTCTGCTCCACCTGATGCAGACCCGGCCGATACAGATGACCTATGTCGAGCGCTGCCGGGTGCTGATGCCGCCCTTGTGCCTCGCCGGTGAAATGGTGGGCGGCCAGCCGCTCCACCTCGTCGAGATCGGCTGCAGCGCCGGGATCATGCTGACCTTCGACAAGTACTCCTACGAGATGAGGCCCGGCGAACTCGTCGGCCCGGCCGATGCGCAGATCCGGCTCAAGGGTGAGTTGCATGGCGACGCGCGGCTGAACATGCCCAAGATCGCCAGCCGCACCGGCATCGATCTCAACATCATCGATCCGAAGAGCGAGGAGGACCGCCGCTGGATGCTGGCCTGCTGCTTCCCCGAGCTGAAGCAGGAGCAGAAGAACCTCTCCATTGCGATGGACCTCGTCGCCAACACGCAGATCAAATGGTACGAAGGCGATGCGCTGCTGCACGTGCCGAAGGTGCTGGCCGAAACGCCGGACCCGATCTGCTTCTATCACTCCGCCTGCCTGTTCTACTGGCCGAAGGAGGCCAAGGAGGCGCTGGAACGGCAATTGCTCGAAGCCAGCAAGGGCCGCACCATCATCCGCGTCGCGATGGAGCCGGGCGAGAAGTTCGACAAGTGGCAGACCGGGCTTGCCGCGGTTTCCGGCAATCCCGGCGACGCCGCCCGCGCCACTGGCGAAACCACGGTCTATCGCTATAGCCATGGCAAGTGCGAAAGCCGGGTGGTCGCCAATACGACGTCCGACTACGGCACCGTCTACTGGCTCGGTTGAGAGGAAAGGCAAGAATGGAAGACGACATCCGCGAGGTCATTGCCCGCAGCAAGATCCGCCATGCACTGGAAACCCTCGCCCGCGGAGAGGACCGGCGCGACGCGGAGCTCGTCAGCAAGGCCTTCTGGCCCGACGCCACGGTCGACTACGGCATGTTCGAGGGTGACTTTCCCGCCTATCTCGCCTGGGTGGTGCCGGGGGCGGATTCGATCCCCTGCACGCAGCACATTTTGGCGCAGAGCTACATCGTGCTCGACGGCGACAAGGCCAAGGCGGAGACGCACGTGGTCTCCTACCACCGCGTCGACTTTGGCGCCAATGAACAGGGGGGCGATCATCACGACGTCTGCATGGGCGGGCGCTATCTCGACGACTTCGAGAAGCGCGGGGGCGAATGGCGCATTGCCCGGCGGGTGATGCTCTATGACTGGAACCAGGACTGGGGAGCCTCGATCGACTGGTCGCAGGGGATGATGGGCGTGCCCTTTACCCAGGAATGGTTCTCCGGCCGGGCTCATGGGGATTGGAGCGAAGTGTTCTTCGAAAAATAATCCTCCTCCGAATGGGGAGGGGGACCGCCGCGAAGCGGGGGTGGAGGGGCACCCTCGGGATGACTCAACCTCGCAAGGTCAAGTTATCCTGAGGGTGCCCCTCCACCATCCTGCGGATGGTCCCCCTCCCCGTCCCGGGGAGGATTTACCCCTTCGCCGCCATCTCGAAACTGAAGCCGAGGTGCTGGTTGAACCCGTCCGGCACCGGATGGAACACCACCTGCTTCGAAGGATCGCGGATCGCATCGATATTGCCGGCGACCTTCTCGATGGTCCAGTCGGGCAGGTAGATGCCTTCCGTCTCGGCGATGAAGGCCCGCGCCACGCGACCGGCCGCCGAAATGAGCATCTCGCCCGAGACCGAGCAACTCTCGTGCGACAACCAGCCGACCACTGGAGCGACGATTTCCGGGCCCATCGGCGGGAAGCCGGTGGTGTCGATGCCCTCGACCATGCGGGTAGATGCGCCGGGCAGGATGATGTTCGACTTGATGTCGCGATCCGCGCCCTCGATGGCGATCGACTGGTTGAGCCCGATCAGGCCCGACTTGCTGACCGCATAAGGCGCAACCGTCGGCATGGTGTAGATGCCGCCGATCGAGCCAGTAAGCACCACGCGGCCAAAGCCCTGCGCCCGCATCCGGGGGAACAGCGGCTGGACCACGTTGAACCCGCCCAGCAAGTGGATATCGACGACCGAACGGAATTCCTCGTGAGTGAGATTTTCCAGCGGGCAGAAGCGGCTGTTGCCGGCACTGTGGATCAGGATGTCCACCTTCCCGAACGAATCGAACGCCGCCTCGACGATCGCCTTACCGCCCTGGGGCGTGGTGACGCTCTCGGTGCAGGCAGCCGCCTCGCCGCCCATCGCCTCGATCTCGCGAACCACCTCCTGCGCCGGGCCGGCGTCGCCGCCGCTGCCGTCGAGCGCACTGCCATTGTCGTTGATCAGCACTTTCGCCCCGCGCGAGGCGAGCAGGAGCGCATATTCGCGGCCCAGCCCGCGCCCGCCGCCGGTGATGACGGCAACCCGGCCGTCGAAACGCAGTTCATTCATGGTAATTCCTTTGCTTGCGGGATCACACCGGCTGCCAAATCGGCGAGCCGCGGGTTTCGCGGTTCGAGGGGATCTTGCGGCCATCGACGTCGGTGACGCCATATTCCTCGGCCAGCTCGGCGACCACGAAAGTGCCGCCACTGCGCTTCATGATGTCCGCGTCCGCCGCCAGCGCCGCAATCACCCGGCCGACGAATTCCGGCGAGGAACCACCCGCGGAATTGAGCTGCTCGGCCATGCCCGGCACTGTCTTGAGGTTCTCCATCGCCCGTTCGGTCATGGTGAAGCCCTGCCACAGCGAGACCGAGGCGACATTGTGCGGCTTCAGTTCGATGCCCATGTCGCGGGCCATGCGGTCGACCCCGGCCTTGGTCGCGCCGAAGATGACATCGTAGGTATAGGTCACCCCGACAAAGCCGGAGATACCGACGATCAGCCCGCTCTTCTGCGGCACCATGATCTTCGCTGCATGCCAGGCGCAGACGAAACCGGCGCGCAGGCCCACATCGAAGATCTCCCAGTTCGACAGCGGCTTTTCCCAGTACGGGATCTTCTGGGTCATCTCGTCGGGCAGCGAGATGGCGTTGTTGACCAGCAGGTCCAGCCGGCCCTGCTCGCGCTGTACCTGCTCGAACAGCGAGGCGATATCCTCGTCCTTCTCGAGGTCGCACTGGACGGCAATACCCTTGCCCCCCCGCTCGTCGCAGAGCCTGGCGGTTTCGCCGACGGTGCCGGGCAACGCATGCTGGCCCTCGGCCACCGTGCGCCCGGTGACGTAGACCGTCGCCCCCTCGCTCGCGAGCGCCAGGGCAATGCCCTTGCCGACGCCCCTGCTCGCCCCGGTGACCACTACGACCTTGCCTGTGAGCCTGCCCATGCTTCCTCTCCCAATGATTCTGCCCCTGCTATAGGTCGGGGCGCTCTCGCTGTGCAAATGTTCAGCAGCCTTGTTTCGCGCGCCGGCATGGCATAGCTTGGGCCCAAGCCAAAAAGGATGCCGAACATGACCAAGGGAATGGTCCTCGACCCGACCGCCAGCCGCGACGACGATGTGGCCAGCCCCGGCCCCGACGCCGGCCTGCTTGCCGGCAAGCGCGTCGGCTTCCGGGTGGACAATATCTGGCGCTGCTGGGACTGGATTTCCGGCGACTGGGCGGCGCGGCTGGAAGCAGCGGGTGCGACGGTCTCGTTCTGGCGCGGCTACGGCCGTTCGGGCGAGGATGCCGACCGGCTGGATCGCGAGCTCAAGGAATGGCTGTCGACCATCGACGTCGCCATTGTCGGCCTGGCCAATTGCGGCAGCTGCACCGGCTGGACCGTGCGCGATGCGATCACGGCGGCCAATACCGGCTTGCCCACCGTCGCCGTCGCCACCGAAAACTTCCGCCAGTTCGCCCACGAGATCGCCGCACGCGGCGGCCGCTCGGGCCTGCGCGTCCACGTGCTGCCCTATCCGCTCAACGAGCGCGAACATGCCGATGTCATGCCGGTGGCGGAGCAGCACTTCCTGCCCCTGCTGGAAACCATGGGCGCCAGCCTCGAAGTGCGGGAAGCGGCCGAATAATGGGCATCGTCAAGATCAAGGCCAGCACCACCAAGGTCGTTTCCGTCCCCAATCCCCTCATCAGCCGCGACTGCGGCCCGGCCGGTTGCGAGGTCGACTGGCTGGCCAGCCGCCGCGTCGAGGCGGACCTCGATATCGAGGAGTTCAACCGCTTCGCCATGGCCAAGGGCTGGGGCGACGGCTTGCCGCTGATCCCGCCAACCGAATCGCGCGTACGCGGCTTCCTCGCCGCCAATGACCGCTATCCCGATGAAGTGATCGCCCAA
>JAYRPK010000136.1:0-9042 GCA_041911195.1 Novosphingobium sp.
CCAGCGCCAGCTCGATCTCCGATGGCGCCGCCGCGGTCGTCATGACCCGCCAGTCGGTGGCCGATGCCCAGGGCCTGAAGCCGGAGGCGCGCGTGCTGGCGGTTTCGGCCCACGCCCGCGAGCCCCGCCAGTTCGCCACGGCCCCGCTGGGCGCGATCACCAAGCTGCTCGACAAGGTGGGCTGGCAGGTCGGCGACGTCGATCTGTTCGAGATCAACGAGGCTTTTGCCTGCGTCGCCATGTTTGCCATGCGCGACCTCGGGATCCCGCACGAGAAGATCAACGTCCATGGCGGCGCGACCGCGCTGGGCCATCCCATCGGCGCATCGGGCACCCGCATTATCGCCACCCTGATCGGCGCGCTCAAGCACAAGGGCCTCAAGCGCGGCGTCGCGAGCCTGTGCATCGGCGGCGGCGAGGCGACAGCAGTGGCGGTGGACTTGGTCTGAGCTTCAGGGCGCCCCGGCGCCCCACAGCCGCTCCTGCCGCGCAAAGCCCGCGCGGCCCTGGACCTCGAACCTGCACCAGCCGGCCGAGCAATCGCCCAGCTTGCCGGTAACCCCGGGCTCCAGCCGCCACAGCAGCCTGGAGGCGCCATCGGCTCTTTCGCGCATCTCGGCGAGGCCGCCGGTGGTGACGATGGCGCCGCGATCGCGGGTCAGCATGCGCGCCAGCACCCAGCCGCGCGCGCCGTCGGGGTCCTCGACCAGGCGCCAGCCTTCGCGCATGCGGACAACCTTCATCGGCAACTGCTTGCGGCGATAGGTCCACAGAATGCGATAGTCCTCGCCGGGGCCGACCCGCATGTTGACTTCGTCCGCGCGCATCGAGGCCCAGTAGGGCGGCTTCGAATCGTCCGCCGCGGCCGGGGTGGCAATGGCCAGGCACATAATTGCGATGAGGCGGCGGGGACTCGCGGGCATGTCCAAACATAGCCTTGCGCCCGCCCGGTCATCAAGGCCGCTTGCCGAGAAAGGCGTGGCGCGATAGCGCTGCCAGGATCATGACAGTCGTAACCGATCCCGCACCCGCCCGGCGTTTCGAAGGCAAGCCCCGCGTAATCGTGACACGCCGGCTGTTGCCTGCGGTCGAAGCACGCATGAGTGAGCTATTCGACGTCGTGCTCAGTCCCGACGATCGCCCGCTCGGGCGCGAGGGCCTGATCGCGGCGATGCGCGATGCCGATGTGCTGGTGCCCACCGTCACCGACCGCATCGATGGCGGGATGATCGCCGAGGCGGCCGGTCGCTTGCGCATGATCGCCAGTTTCGGCGCGGGTTACGAACACATTGATCTGGCCGCCGCGCGCGCGCATGGCATCATCGTCACCAATACCCCCGGGGTCTTCACCGACGACACCGCCGACCTGGCCATGATGCTGATCATTTCGGTGCCGCGCCGTTTTGCCGCCGGCGTCCGCCAGGTGATGACCGGACAGTGGCCGGGCTGGGGCCCGTCGAACAACCTGGGGCACCGGCTGGGCGGCAAGCGGTTGGGCATTGTCGGAATGGGACGGATCGGCCAGGCCGTGGCGCACCGCGCCCGCGCCTTCGGGCTCGAAGTCGTCTATCACAACCGCAACCGCCTGCAGGACGCCATCGAGAACATGCTGGGCGCCCGCTTCGAACCCGATCTGGACCGGCTGATCGCCGAGGCCGACATCCTCTCGTTGCATTGCCCGGCGAGCAGGGACACTCGTCATTTGCTCGATGCGGCGCGGATCGCGACGATGAAGCCGACTGCCTATGTCATCAATACCGCCCGTGGCGACCTGATCGACGAAGAGGCGATGATCGACGCGCTGGAACAGGGACGGATCGCAGGGGCCGGCTTCGACGTCTATCCCAGGGAACCGCACATCGATCCGCGCCTGCTGGCCATGCCCCAGGTGATTGCCCTGCCCCATCTCGGCAGCGCGACTTTCGAGGGGCGCGAGACGGCGGGCGAGAAGGTCATCGCCAATATCCGCTTCTGGGCCGACGGGCACCGCCCACCGGACCAGGTGCTGGAGGGCTGGGCATAGCCAAGACTGGCGAAGGTCTCTGCCTTGTCTCCGCGCCCGCGCTTCTCTAGTGGAGGCAGCCGGGGAATCGCGTTGGAAGCGGCGCCGCCGAATTGGGGAGTTCAAGCTATGCGCAAGTGGATGACCGCTGCAGCGGCGGCGATGGTAGTTGCCATGCCCGGCCTGGCGCATGCGCAGGATGCCGTTGCCGCAGCGGGCGATACCGGCGACACCGCCTGGATCCTCACGTCCACCGCGCTGGTCATGCTGATGACCATGCCCGGCCTCACCATGTTCTACGGCGGCCTGGTGCGCGCCAAGAATGTGCTTTCGGTCTGCCTGCAAACCGGGGCGATCGCGGCGATCGTTTCGCTGCTGTGGGTCGTTGTCGGCTACACCATGGCCTTCGGCCAGGTCACCAACGGCTGGATCGGCGCCGGCAATGCCTGGATGCTGATCGAACTGGGCAATGTGCGCGAGGGCTACAATATCCCTGAAAGCGCTTATGCCATCTTCCAGATCATGTTCGCGGCGATCACCCCGGCACTGATGGTCGGCGCCTGGGTGGACCGGGCACGGTTCGGCTGGGTCGTGGCCTTCTGCGCGCTGTGGAGCCTTTTGGTCTATGCCCCGGTCGCCCACTGGGTGTGGGGCGGCGGCTGGATGGCCAAGAATTTCGGCACGCTCGATTATGCCGGCGGGATCGTCGTGCATACCACGGCGGGCGTTTCGGCGCTGGTCGCGGCGGCGCTGCTGGGCAAGCGCACCGGCTTTCCCAAGACCCTGATGCTGCCGCACAGCCCCACTCTGACCATGGCGGGGGCTGCCCTGCTGTGGGTCGGCTGGTTCGGTTTCAACGGCGGCTCGGCCGTTGCGGCCAACGATTCTGCCGCTTCCGCCATCATCAACACCCACACCGCGGCCTGCATGGCGGCGATGGTCTGGCTGCTGATCGAGCGCTTCTCTGTCGGCAAGCCCACCAGCGTCGGCTTCGCCACGGGCGCGGTGGCGGGCCTGGCGACGATTACGCCCTGTTCCGGTCTGGTTTCGCCCGGAGCGGCGATCGTCATCGGCGCGGTGGCGGCATGCGTGTGCTATCCGATGATCCAGCTGATCAAGGGCAAGCTCAAGATCGACGATTCGCTCGACGTCTTTGCCGTCCACGGCGTTGGCGGCATGACCGGTTCGATCCTCCTCGCCATTTTCATTTCGCCGGCGCTCGGCGGAACCGGATATGCCGAACATGCCAGCATGGGCACGCAATTCGCCGCCCAGGCGATCGGCGTCGGCGTAACCGCGATCTGGTCGGCGCTGGCCACCGCGCTGCTGGCGCTGGGGATCGGCCTGATCCTGCCGATGCGGGTGAGCGAGGACGACGAGCGCGAGGGGCTGGACCTTGCCAGCCATGGCGAGCGCGGTTGGGAAATGGACTGAGCGAGGCGCGGCGGTAGGCGTGCCGCCGCCCGCTCAATCGCCGGTCAGGATCCGATCGACCAGGTCCTTCACCGTCGGCGTGAAGTTGTTCGAATAGAACGGGTCCTGCTTGAAGCGGAAGGCGGCGTGGCCTGCGAACATTAGGTTATCGTCCACCGGTTTGCCATGGGCGATATCCTGCAATGTCTTCTGAATGCAGAAGCTGCGCGGATCGGCGAGGCGGCCGGTGGTGTAGTCGTCGTGGTCCTTCCACGCGGAAAAACCGCAGTGCGACAGGCAGCCCATGCAGTCCGACTGGTCCTGCTTGATCACCTCGCGCTCTTCGGGGGTGACGAAGACGATGGTGTCGTCGGGCGTGCGCAGGCCCTCGATGAAGCCTTGCGAGGCCCAGCCGCGGGCGCGATCGAGATCCTTGGGCGTCACCCAGAAGTTCTTGCCGCGCACGCCGACGTCGAGGCGCACGGTATGCTCGCCGGCCTCGACCTTCGAATAGGGTATCTGCCGCTCTGACCGCGCTTCCAGATTGCGCAGGAACGGATTGCGCACGGCGGAGGACTAGAAGCCGGTCGGCGAAAACCGGTGCAGCAGCACGTCGCCCGGCTCAAGATCGCGCAGGTGGTCTTTCCAGCCCTGCGGGATCGGGCTTTCGTGCGTCAGCAGCGGCCGCGTGCCGAACTGGAAGGCGATCTTGCCCAGTTCGGGGTTGTCGATCCAGTCGTCCCACTCGCGCAGGTACCAGACGCCGCCGGCCATGACGATCGGCACGTCCTCCGAAACCCCTTCGGCACGCATGGTTTCGCGCAGCGCCTTGACCCGGGGATAGGGATCCTGCGGCGCCTTGGGGTCCTCGGCGTTGGACAGGCCGTTGTGCCCGCCGGCCAGCCACGGGTCTTCATAGACCACCGCCGCCATCAGGTCCGAGACCTTGTGATAGGCGCGCTTCCCCAGCAGGCGGAAGGCGCGCGCGGAACTGATGATCGGCAGGTAGCTGACGTTGAAGCGCTGGGCGATCTCCGCCAGGCGATAGGGCATGCCCGCGCCGCAGGTCACGCCGGTGACCATCCCCCTGGTCTTTTCCAGCACGCCTTCCAGGATCTGCTGCGCCCCACCCATTTCCCAAAGCACGTTGATGTTGATCGCGCCCCGGCCGCTGGCGATTTCATAGGCGCGCCTGACCTGTTCGACAGCGCCGTCAATGCCGAACTTGATCAGTTCCTCATGCCGCTCGCGCCGGGTCAGCGCCTTGTAGAGCTGGGGAACGATTTTCCCCTCGGCGTCATAGCTGTCGGCATTGACCGCGCTGACCGTGCCAATGCCGCCGGCCGCGGCCCAGGCGCCGGAGCTCATGTGATTGGTCGCCGAGATGCCCTTGCCGCCCTCGACCAGCGGCCACACCTCACGGCCGCCGTAGACAATCGGCTTGAGACCCTTGAAACCCATCGCGACCTGTCTTCCTTCAACTCGTCTTGGCGCTCACCGCATGCGTTGTGGCCTGCGCCCCGCATGGCTTGATCGCCGAAGGCTCGGGACGCCGACCGACTGCTTCGAACTGCGCAAAATAGCCTTGCAGTTCCGGCCTTAGCTCGAATCGCGACAAACGGAAACCTACCGCGCCGAATTCGCAGAACAGCAATGCCGGCGGAATCCCGTGCTTGTCGGTCGGACGATCGACATCGACGACGATAACCTGTCCGCCCTGGCGCAGCGCCGGGCGCAGCCGCCAGAGAAAGGCATAGGGTTCCGAGACTTCGTGATACATATGCACCAGGAAGATGCGATCGAAGCTGTTGGCGGGCAGCTTGGGGTCATCCGGGGTGCCAAGCTTGATCGAAACATTGTCGAGCCGCTCGCGCTCGACACGGGTGCCCAGCCGTTCGAGCGCACCCTTGTCGATGTCGCCCGCCAGCACCCTGCCGCGATTGCCCACCCGCGTGGCGAGTCGCACGGTGTAATAGCCCTCGCCCGCCCCGATATCGGCCACGGTCGTGCCTTCGCGGATATCGGCGAGGTCCATGACGGTCTGCGCTTCGTTGAGGCTGTCGCGCTTCACTTCGGTCGAGAATTCATTGCCCTTGGCCTGCGAAACCGGTCGGTAGGGCCTCGGAAAATCGCGCGAAGTCACCGCCCGCCCGTCGCTGGCGGCTTCGCGCTTGCAGCCGCCAAGCGCCATCAATGCAAGCAAGGCGGCAGCGGCGAGCCTCAATCGACATCCTCCACTTCGACCTTCTCGCCCGAGACGCGCTGCGAAAGGGCTGCGGCCATGAACGGATCGAGCGCGCCATCGAGCACGTCGTCGGGCGCGGTCGAGACCAGTCCGGTGCGCAGATCCTTCACCTGCTGATAGGGTTGCAGCACATAGGAGCGGATCTGGTGGCCCCAGCCGATGTCGGTCTTGCTGGCATGCTCGGCGCTGGCCGCTTCCTCGCGCTTGCGCATTTCCTCTTCATAGAGCCGCGCCTTGAGCATGTTCATCGCGATGTCGCGGTTCTTGTGTTGCGAACGGTCGATCTGGCTGGCGACGATGATGCCGGAAGGAACGTGGGTGATGCGCACGGCGGAATCGGTGGTGTTGACGTGCTGCCCGCCGGCGCCGCTGGCGCGGTAGGTGTCGATCTTGAGGTCGGCCGGGTTCACTTCGATCTCGATGTTGTCGTCAATCACCGGATAGACCCAGACGCTCGAAAAGCTGGTGTGGCGCCGCGCCGAACTGTCATAGGGGCTGATGCGGACAAGGCGGTGCACGCCGCTTTCCGTCTTGGCATAGCCATAGGCGTTCTCGCCCTTGATCAGCAGCGTCGCGCTCTTGATCCCGGCCTGCTCGCCCGCGTGATAGTCCACCATCTCGACCTTGTAGCCATGACGCTCGCCCCAGCGGGTGTACATGCGCTGGAGCATTTCGGCCCAGTCCTGGCTCTCGGTTCCGCCGGCGCCGGCATGGATTTCCAGGTAGGCGTCGCAGCCATCGGCCTCACCCGCCAGTAGCGCCTGCACCTTGTCTGCATCGGCGCGCTCTGCCAGCGCGGCAAGGGCGTCGAGCCCTTCCTTGATCGTCGCCTCGTCGCCCTCGGCTTCGCCCAGTTCGACATATTCGACGGCGTTTTCCATGTCGGAGGATATCGATTTGACCGCGCCGACGGCCGCTTCCAGCCGGCGGCGTTCGCGCATTACCGCTTCGGCTTCCTTGGGATTGTCCCAGAGCTTGGGATCTTCGACCCGTGCGTTCAGTTCGTCGAGCCGTCGCAATGCGCGGTCCCAATCGAGGAACTTGCGCACCAGCGCCAGCGCGGCTTCTATCCGGTCGACATGGGCCTGCCCTTCGGCACGCATCGGTATAACTCCAAGGAAAAATACTCGCGCTCCGCTTAGCGGAGCGCGGCGGATTGTAAAGCTGGCGGCTTGATCAGCGGCGCGGCCGCAATGCCCTCACGGCATTGAGAGTGAGGCGGACATGATCGCGATAGTCCAGGTTCGAATGAACGAAGATGATCCGTCCATTGGGCGCGATAACATAGCTGGTCCTGCTGGTAAGGCCCTGCATCTGGGCGGCGCGGGCGGCCATTTCTGGCGGCAGCACCAGGGCTACGTCATAGGCGCGAATCGTCGACGGACTGGCAATGGCGACGGCGAACTTGCTGCGGCATTCGGAGGTGGAGAAACGTTGCAGGGTCGGCAAGTCATCGTTCGACATGCCAACCACCGAGGCGCCCGCCGCGCTGAACTGGTCGATCGCCTCGGCAAAGGCGTGGGCCTCCAGCGTGCAGCCCTGGGTGAAGGCCTTGGGATAGAAATAGAGCACCACCGGCCCGTTGCGCAGCGCCCGGCGCAGGTCGAAGGTGAAAGCCTTGCCATCGAGCGCGCCCTGCGTGACGATCTGCGGCGCGCGCGCGCCTTGGGGAAGCGCTGCGTTCAGCGCGGCGGGGCTGGCCAGCGCCATAAGCGCGGCGGCTGCGGCAAAGAGCTTTTTCATCGGGCGAGTTTGCTCCTTTGGCTCGCGCTTGTCCACTGGCCGGGCACTTGCCGGCTCAGTTGCCCAATGCGGCGTTTTCGCGTGTGCAATCGGGGATCGGCCGGCGGGAAAGGACGGTTTCGATCTCGGCCCTTGCGGCTTCCATGTCCTGGCGGAATGCCGGTTCGGCATGCATGCGCGCCAGCACGGCGTCCGCCACCACCCTGCCTTCCTCGACATCGCTCAGCCAGTGGACGTTGCAAATCCGGCGGCTGTCGCCAAAGGCGCGGCCGCGTGCGGCGAGTTGCGCCGCGCGTTCGGGGATCAGTTCGGCCAGGATCAGCCCCCAGCCATAGCCGATCGCGCTGTGACCCGATGGATAGGAGCCGTCGCTGCGCAGCATGGCCTCGTCCTTGGGCGTGCAAGTCGGCTTGCCGTTTTCCATGAACGGGCGCGGGCGCATGTACTTACGCTTGCTGGGATAGACCGCCATGGCCAGGTCCGGCCCGGCCTTGCGCAGCAGGGCGACAGTCCGCGGCGTGGTCTGCGGGCCGATCACCATGCCGGCGGCGCAGGAAAACACGCCGGTCGTATCGGGCGAGAACAGGTCTGCGTCGATCGCCGCCTGCTGGAAGCGTGGTGTGCCCTGAAGCGCCAGTGCAGCGTTCGCCGCCTCGACATCGCGTGCAAGGGCCGCCGAACCGGCAGCCGGCGGCGGGGGGATCAGCACATTGCTGTCCGGCGCGGCGCCGCGCGGCAAGTAGCCCTGGGGAAACGACGGACGCGGCTGTGCAGCCGGGGCTGCCGCCGGAGCGGGCGGAACTTCGGCCCAGCTTACCGCGAACCCGCTCAGCCCGAGCAGCGCTACGCCCGCTGCAAGCGCCAGAGCGCGCATCAGATGCCCTCGACGATGAACCCGCGATAGGGCGCGGCTTGCATGCGGTACTTGGCGCGAGACTGATAGTCCTCGCCATAATACCAGTCCCGCGCCGACTGCATGTCGGGGAATTCCAGGATGACCATGCCGTCGCAGTCCTCACCCTCGATGTTCTCGTGCTTGCCGTAGACCGTGTGGACCTTCATTTCGGTGGGCGGCGGCCCGGCGGCATTGCCCTCGCGGTATTTTGCCATGGCCGCTTCGTCAGTCGTGGGGCCTTCCTTGATGAAAACAACATAAGCGGCCATTTGCACTCTCTCCTCACCTGATTCCACCGGACATAGGCAATGGCGGGTCCGGCGCAATCGAATTGTGCCCTTGGTTCAGGCAAGTCCACGGACGTAGGCATCGACAGTGCCGGAACAGGTAATCTTGTCGTCACCTTCCAGGTCCTTGTAGCGGGCGATGTCGTCGCGGATGGAAGGGCCGCGATGGCCGCAGGCGCAGGGTTCGAAATCGAGATGAATCCGGTCGCCGGAAATCACGCCGCCCCAGCGTGCGTCCAGCGACAGGTCGAAAAAGGCCGCTCGCCCCTCGACTTCGCCCTTGCCCACCGGCACCAACTGCTCTCCACCCTTGTCCAGCGGCAGGCAAACCATCCACGGTGCGACGTGATAGCGCCCACCCTTCTGGCAGCGCGGGAACGAGGAGCTGAGCTCCTGCATCGAATACATCTGGTAATTGCGCGAGGGATCGAGGTTGAGCGTCTCGAAGACGAACTCC
>JAYRPK010000137.1:0-4833 GCA_041911195.1 Novosphingobium sp.
ACTGAAGAAGGCGCTCGACGCCGGGACCCCGCGCGAGGCCGTGGCCGCGCGCATGGGCGAGGCGCTGCTCGACCAGGGCCTGCAAGACAAGGCGCGCGAATGGCTGGGGCCGGGCAAGTTCGCCGCCGGCGAGGCGTTTCACGGCTTTCGTATGCTGGGGCGGCTCGAACGGCTCGAAGGCAATCTTCCCGCCGCGGGCAATGCCTATGACCGGGCGCTGGCGATCGATAACAGGAATCCCGGCCTGTGGGTCGACATCGGCCGGCTGCGCTATGCCGGCGGCGAACACATGCTGGCGATCGAGGCGGCCGACCATGCGCTTGAGCTGGACCCGGCCAATGTCGCCGCGCTCGAATTTCGCGGCGAGATCGTGCGCGACCAGTATGGCCTTGCCGCCGCCCTGCCCTGGTTCGAGGCGGCGCTGGCGCACGATCCCGACGATCTCGTCACCTTGGGCGAATATGCCGCCACGCTGGGCGAGCTTGGCCGCGCGCGCGACATGCTGGCGGCCAGCCGGCACATGCTTGAAATCGACGGCCGCAATGCCCGCGCGCTCTATCTCCAGGCGCTCCTCGCCGCGCGCGCCGGCAACAATGGCCTGTCGCGCGCGCTGCTAGAAAAGACGGGGAACCGGCTCGAGCGGGTTCCTGGCGCCATGCTGCTCGATGCCGTGCTCAACCTGCGCCAGGACAATTTCCTGCTGGCGATCGAAACGCTGGAAAAGCTGGTGGCGCGCCAGCCCGCCAATGCGCGGGCGCGCGACCTCTTGGCCTCGGCCTATTACGGCGCGGGCAATTACCGCGAAGTGCTGCGCCGGTTCGACCAGGCGGCCGGCGAGGAAATGGCTTCGGCCTACCTCATCACCGTGGTTGCGCGGGCGCATGAGATGCTGGGCGAGCGCGACAAGGCCGCGCCGCTGCTCGATCGCGCGGCGAGGGCGGACGACCGCAGGTTGGCGGCTATCGCCAGTGGCTCCGACATTGGCGGCTTGCTCGCCGATCGCAATTTCGGCGAGGCGGAGGCTCTGGCCGAGCGGCAGCGCGGCGCCAACCCCGGCAATGCCGACGTCCAGGCCCTGGCCGGCGACGTCCAGCTTGCCCAGGACCATGGCGCGGCTGCGGTCGAACGCTATCGCCTTGCCGCGCGGGTGCGCATGTCCGAAAGCCTGATGGCGCGCGTCGCCATGGCGCTGGCGGGTGCCGGGCAGGGCGCGACGGCCGAGGCGCTGGTCGAAAGCTACCTGGCGCAGAACCCGTCGAGCCTGGGCGCAAGACGGTTGGTTGCCGCCCTTGCCGCGCGGCAGGAGGACTGGCCGCGCGCGGCACAATTGCTGGGCAGCCTGCGCGACAGCACCGGCGGCGGCGACGTCCGCCTGCTCGCCGACCTGTCGCTTGCCCTGCTCAAGAGCGGCGAGGCGGAAGAGGCGGAAACGGTGGCGGCCGAAGCCTATCGCCTGCAACCCGCCAGCGCGGTGGCGGCGCAGGCCTGGGGCATGGCGCTCGCCGCCTCGGGCGAACGCAAGGCCGATGCCCGCGCGCTGCTCGACAAGGCCCGCGCGATCGCTGGCGACAATGCCATGCTGGCCGAGGCGCGCCGGCAGCTGGGCGGATAGAAGCTCGACAATCCCCGCTCGCTCCGGCAATCGCATGCCAGGATTGCGGAGGCGCGCATGGCAGGGGTACTGGACGGCATCACTGTGGTCGAACTGGCCGGGATCGGCCCCGCCCCGTTCTGCGGCATGATGCTGGCAGATCATGGCGCGCGGGTGATCCGGGTGGTCCGGCCCGACGGGATCGGCCGCTTCACCGAATTCGCCGGCAAGGACGTGCTCAACCGCAACCGCGAGAACCTGACGCTCGACCTCAAGCAACCGGGCTCGGTCGAGCAGGTCCTGGAACTGGTGCGCACGGCCGATGCATTCATCGAAGGCAACCGCCCCGGCGTGATCGAGCGGCTGGGGCTGGCCCCCGACGTGCTGCTGGCGCAAAATCCCAGGCTGGTGATCGGACGCATGACCGGCTGGGGGCAGACCGGCCCCAAGGCACCGCTCGCCGGGCACGACATCAACTACATTGCCCTCACCGGTGCGCTCCACACCTATGGGCGCAAGGGCCAGAAGCCCACCTTCCCGGTCAATGCCATCGGCGACTATGCCGGGGGCGGGATGATGCTGGCCTTCGGCGTGCTCGCCGCGATCCTGAACGCGCGCTCCACCGGCCTGGGCCAGGTGATTGACTGTTCCATGACGGAAGGCGCGGCTTTGATCTCGGCGCAGACCTATGCGCTTTATGCGGCCGGCATTTGGTCGGACGAGCGCGAGTCGAACGTGCTCGACGGCGGCGCGCACTACTACGACACTTACGAGACCGCAGACGGCAAGTACGTCGCCATTGGTTCGGTTGAGCCGCAATTCCATGCCATGCTGCTCGACGCACTGGGGCTGACCGACGACCCCGACTTTTCCGACCAGGCCGACCGCGCCCTGTGGCCGCGCGCCAAGGCCAAGCTGGAAGCGGCGTTCAAGGCCAGGACGCGCGACGAATGGTGCGCGCTGATGGAACAGACCGACATCTGCTTCGCACCCGTCCTCAGCCTTGCCGAAGCGCCCCGCCACCCGCACAACCTTGCGCGCGGAACCTTTGTCGAAGTCGATGGCGTGGTCCAGCCGGCCCCCTGCCCGCGCTTTTCGAAAACGCCCGCGCCGCCGGTGCGCATGACCTCCTGACCGGCCTGCCGAGCCACCGATGAACCCGTTCAAGCGCATCGACGCGATGGTGCAGATCGTCCTCGCCGCGATCCTGGCGGCGAGCGTGCTGCCCGCGCAAGGCATGGCCAGGATATGGGTCGGGCACCTGTCCAACACCATGGTTTTCGTGCTGTTCCTGCTCTACGGCCTCAAGCTGGCGCGCGGCGACGTGCGCGCAGGGCTTGCCAACATGCGCCTGTTGGGGCCGCTGCTGCTCTGGGTGTTCGGCGCGATGGCCCTGGCCGGCTGGCTGCTGTGGCACGGCGCCATGCCCTTCCTGCCGCCCCTGCTGGCGCTGGGCTTCCTTTACCTCGGCGTGCTGCCGTCGACCGTGCAGTCGGCGACCGTCTATACCTCGATCGCCGGGGGCAATGTCGCAAGCTCGGTGGTGGCGGCGGCCTTGCTCAACATCGCCGGGGTATTCATCTCCGCGCCGCTGTTCTCGGCCCTGGCGGGGACCAGCGGGCATGGCGCCGATCTGTCCACTTTCGGCAAGGTCGCCGGGCTGATGCTGCTGCCTTTCGTGCTGGGCCAGGCCTTGCAGGGCCTCGCCGGACAATGGGTGCGCGAGCACAAGCGGCCGGTCAGCTTTCTCGAGCGCGGCACCATCGGGCTTGCGGTCTATTCCGCCTTCTCCGGGGCAGTGAACGAACATATCTGGCAGCGCGTTGACGCACAGGCCTGGGCGGGCCTGGCACTTGGCTGCACCTTGTTGCTGATTGTGGGCTATGGCGGCGCGTGGCTACTGGGCAGGGCGCTGCGGCTCAGCCACGGCGACCGCGTCGCCATGGTCTTCGCCGGAGCGCAGAAGAGCCTCGCCATGGGCGCGCCGCTGGCGACGGTGATCTTCCCTGCGGCCAGCGCGGGGATCGTGATGATGCCATTGCTGGTCTATCATCTGGCGCAGATGGTGGTGGCGGCTCCGGTGGCGGCGCGGATGCGGGAGGAGCCCCAGCCTCCCGTTCAGTGAGTCCCGCCGTTCTTCTTCAGGCTCTCTTCCATCCGCGCCAGCTGCTCCGGCGTCGCCTCGGTCTGGTACTTGGCCTTCCACTCGTCGAACGCCATGCCATGGATCAGCGCCCTCGCCCCCGCCTTGTCGAGATCCGCGCCGGCCTCGACGATCCAGTCGGACAGGCAATTGCGGCAAAAGCCGGCAAGACCCATAAGGTCGATATTCTGCGCATCGTGACGGCGGCGCAGGTGACGCACCAGCCGGCGAAAGGCCGCCGCGGCGTGGGCGTCGCTCAGGCTGTCGAGCGGATCGTTCGCATTTGTATCGATCATGGCGGCAATCCTCCTTGGTCTTTGCGCGGCGCTTTGCCATAGGCGGGGCGCAAACCGGAAGGAAAATTCGCTTGGCCAGGCTCGATCCGCGTGGAAGGAAAATCAAGATCCTGGCGACGCTGGGTCCGGCAAGCCGTTCGCCCGAGACGATCGGCAAGCTGCTCCAGGCCGGGGCCGACGCCTTTCGCATCAACATGAGCCACGGCGACCAGGCCACTCACGCCGAAACCATCGCCAATGTCCGCGCCGCCGAACGCGAGTTCGGCCGCCCGGTGGCGATCCTGTGCGACCTCCAGGGGCCAAAGCTGCGCGTGGGGGAATTCAAGGGTGGCAAGGCGACCATCCGCCACACCGCGCACTTCACGCTCGACCGCGATCCCAGGCCGGGCGACGACAGCCGCGTCTGCCTGCCCCATCCCGAGCTTTTCGGCATCCTTGAAAAGGGCCAGCGACTGCTGATCGACGACGGCAAGCTGCGCCTGCGGGTGATCGAGGCGCACGACGACAGGATCGTCTGCAGCGCCGAAGTCGGCGGCGTCATCATGGACCGCAAGGGCGTCAACGTGCCCGACACGCTGGTGCCGGTGAAGGCGATGACCGAGAAGGACCACACCGACCTGGCATTCGCCGTCCAGCATGGGGCCGACTGGATCGGTCTGTCCTTTGTCCAGCGGCCCGAGGACCTGGCCGAGGCGCGGCGGCTGATGGGCGGTCATGGCGCATTGATGGCCAAGATCGAAAAGCCATCGGCGGTCGACCGGCTTGAGGAAATCGTCGAACTGGCCGACGGCATCATGGTCGCG
>JAYRPK010000138.1:0-11269 GCA_041911195.1 Novosphingobium sp.
CCCGACTGCGCGAGCTCGGATTCTCTCAGCGCGGCGCCTGCGCCCGCCTGATAGACCACGCCGACAGCCGCGGCGATCATGGCCAGCCCGGTGAAACTCAACGGGCTGTAGCGCAGCCAGCTCAGCGCCATGACGCGTGATGGCGCGGCCGGAGAAAGGCTGCCCGCCTCGCTCATGCCTGCGCCCGCACGAAATATTGCGCGCCCAGGGGCATGAGCCCGAGCAACCGGTCTATGGCGCGCGTGGCCTTCCCGAAGGAAGGGATCGACAGGATCGACCGCGAGGAGACGCTCGAAAAGCCCGCATCGGCCAAAAGACCGCGCAGATCCCCCTGCCGCAGCAGCACGGCGTCGTCGTCGAACTCGCAATTGGACACCACCCGCCGGGTCAGCGGGTTGAATGGATTGTGCTCGAAGACCATCGCCAGCCCGCCGGGCTTGAGCACGCGGCGCATTTCCGCGCAGAATCGCGGCCATTGCGCCGGCGGAACATGGTGCATGACGCAGACTGTCGTCACCGCGTCGAACATGGCATCGGCGAATGGCAGATGCTCGCCGTCGTAGTGCAGATAGGCATTGGCCGGATTCCGCTCTTTCGCCCGTTCCAGGCTGTCGCGCGAGATGTCCACGCCCGAAAGGCTGCCCAGCTCTCCGGAAATCAGCGGATGAAGCCCGCCAGTGCCGCAACCGACATCGAGCAGCGCGACATCGCGGCAGGAACCGAAATGCGCAGCCACCAGATCCAGCAGGTAGGCGGCCTTGACCCTGGTGAAGTAGTCGGCCTTGCCTTCGAGCAGGCCCAGCGAACGGTTTACCGCATCGTGATAGTCATCGGCATAGCGATCGAACTTGGCGCCGCCCTCTGGAAGGGCCCCATCCGGAGAAATGCGGAACTGGTCTTGCGACATATGCGACATTGGGCCCCCATTCGATCACAGCTGGATGCGCGGTTGGCGGCTATGTACGCATGGCGCCCTCCCGCTACCCGCCGGACAGCCAAGTCCTGAACATACAAGGTAACTTTTCAGTTAACGCGTCGGGCGAGGTAACCGGCGATTAACCATTGTCGCCTAGGCCCAGGGCCGGGGAAACCAGCCGGAGGCATGTGTGTTCGAAAAACCGATCGGGGATGTAGTCGGGAATGTACAGGGCCCCGCACCTTTCTTCGACCCCTATCGCGGGCGCCGCCCCCGGCTTTCGATCGTCGCGCCCTGCTACAACGAGGAAGCGTGCCTCGACGTGCTCCACCGCCGCGTCAGCGATGCGGCGCACACCGTGGCCGGCGACAGCTACGAGATCGTGTTCATCGACGATGGCTCGCGCGACCGCACTTGGGAGATGATCCGCGCCCTTGGCGAGAGCGACCCTCATGTCCTCGCGCTCAAGCTGTCGCGCAATCACGGCCACCAGCTCGCGCTGTCCGCCGGGCTCGACCTGTGCCGCGGCGAGCTGATCCTGATCATCGACGCCGACCTGCAGGACCCGCCCGAACTTCTGGGCCCGATGATCGAGAAGATGCAGGCCGAAAAGGCCGATGTCGTCTATGCCATGCGCTCCGAACGCAAGGGCGAAACCTGGGCCAAGCGGCTCACCGCCAAGCTGTTCTACCGCCTGCTGTCGCTTGCTTCCGACGGCACGCCGATCCCGCTCGATACCGGCGACTTTCGGCTGATGACCCGCCGCGCGCTCGACGTGCTGCAAGCGATGCCCGAACAATCGCGGTTCATCCGCGGCATGGTCGCCTGGATCGGCTTCCGCCAGGTGCCGTTCCACTATGAGCGCGACGAGCGGCTGGCCGGGCAGACCAACTATCCGTTCCGCAAGATGCTGGCGCTCGCCTTCGACGCCATGACTGGCTTTTCCTCGGCGCCGCTGCGGCTCGCCAGCTATGCCGGGCTGCTGTTCTCGGCCGTTGCCGCCGGGCTGATAGTCTATTCGCTGTTCGGCTGGCTGGGCGGCGCGGCGGTTCCGGGCTGGACTTCGCTGATGATGGTCGTGCTGGTGATCGGCGCGGTGCAGATGTTCGTGCTGGGGATGATGGGCGAATATATCGGGCGGCTCTACAACCAGTCGCGCAGCCGGCCGCTCTATGTGGTCAGCGATGTCGCGGGCGAGCTGGGCGCGATGCCGCGATTGGGCGTGGTCTCGCTCGGTTCGCCGCGCGTGGAGGCTCGCGCGTGACTGCGAGATCGGCGTCGCCGCGCAATGCCCCGCTCGCCCCGTTCATCGCGCTGGGCGCGTTTTTGGCGGTTGCGTTCGGCGGCATCCTGGTTCCCGTCTATACCGACGAGATCGGTTGGCGCTTCCAGGAGCGCGCAGCGATCGATGGTGTCGATATCATGTTCAACGACATGTGCGGTCCCAATACCCTGGCCAATGCCCCCTGGTTCATGATGCCGGTGCGGATGTTTTCCGCCGTGGCCAACCAGACCCTGGCAAGCCCCTTGTTCATTCGCATCGAAGGCCTGCTCTGCGCGCTGGCATGGACCGCGCTGCTGTGGCTGCTGACAAGCCGCATCGAAAGCAACGGTGCCGCAAGAACCAGGCTGCGCACGCTGCTGTTCAGCCTGCTGTCGCTTGGCATGCTGCCCTTCATCATGGTCATGAGCCGCCCGGAACAACCGCTGATTCTGATGCTCACCCTGGCCATGCTCACGGTCTTTGCCAAACCCGCAAGGATCGCCGGTGCCAGGCTGGCTGCGATCAAGGCGGCGACAATCGTTCTGCTGGCCGCGATCGCCATGAGCTATCACCTGAAGGGCGTGGTCTATTCGCCCGTGTTTTTCGCCTGCATGGCGATCTGCGCCACGGGACGCGGCGCCGGCTGGCCGCGCATCGCGGGCACTGCGGCATTGACCGCGCTGACTGCCGGCTCGGCCACATATTGGGTGCATCGCATCCAGTGCCCCGGCGATCCGGTGCTTGCGGCGCAATATGCCTCGCATAACGCCGCTGCGGTCCTGAGCAATGGCGGCAGCCTGCTGACGCTGGCGGCACAGATGATCAAGGGCGCCATTCCGTCAAATTACGTCTGGCTAGCCTTGCCCATTCCACAGCCGTCCTGGCTGCCCCAAGGCCTGTTCCAGCCGCAGGTGACGCTGGTGTTCGCCTTTGGAATGTATGTGCTGTGGGGCGTGGCCATTCTGTGGGCATTGGCCGAACTGGCGCACTATCTGTGGCGCGAAAGGCTGCGGGCGCTGGCCGAACCGCGCGCGCTGATCGCGATAGCCCTGCTGGGCTGCCTGGGCGCCTGGGGCGCCAGCCAGCTCTACCGCAGCTTTTACGAGACCGGGCACTATCTGCCGATGGCGGCGGTGTTCTGCGCAATGTGCCTCAGCCTGCCCGGACAAGGCTTGCGCCTGCGCGAGCGCGTCGTCGATCAGGCCGCCAAGCTCGGCCTGCCACTGGCATTGATGAGCGCGGCGGTCATCCTGGCGACCACACTGGGACCGCTGGCGGCTGCCACCCGCTATGCCGGCTGGATACCGGGACTATCGGTTTCGGTTTCCTCTTTCGGATATCCGCAGGTGCGGCGCGACATCGCTGCGGCCATGGATCGCGCCGGCATGGGCGGCGAGCAGCGCTTCGACCGGCTGCTGGTCGATGACGTCACCTATATGGCGCTCCAGCACCATACGCGGCCGCTGCACTGGCTAGGCGTGCTTTACGATTGGCGGGGCGGGATCAAGGACCCGATCGCCTATCTGGTCAGCCGCAATTCCGGCGGCGTGGTCATGGGCTGCCGCCATCTGCCCGAACGCATGCGCCTCGCCGCCTCGCGCTCAGGCGAAGTTTGCGCCATTTCGCGCGCGGGGCTGAGCCGGCTTGCCGCCGACGGGCCGTTTCTGTTCGACCCCAAACGCGAACAGAACTGATACCAGAATGCGGAAGGGGCGATCCATCCCCCCTCCCGTTGAGCTTCGCTCGCCTGCGGCTCAGGGGAGGGGCTTATGGGTTCCGGTCAATACAGGCTGGTATGAATCATAGTTCGGAGATCGGCCCGACGATCCGTTCGGCCCACTCGCCGAATTTCGCGTCGATCCCCGCACCCTCGCCCGGGAGCTCGCCGCTCGAGGCCATGTTAAACTCGGTGACGCCGGCATCGCGATAGCGCTTGAGATCGTCGAGCGTCGCGTTGGAGAAGACGATCTTGATGATGCGCAAGGCAGCCGGATCGCGCCCGGCATCGCGCGCCTGTTGCCTGACCTCGGCAATGGCGCCTGCAGCCTGCTCCACCGGCAGGTTGAACGGCAGCCAGCCGTCGCCGATGGTAGCCACCCGGCGCTTTGCCGCCTTGCTTTCCCCGCCGATCAGCACCGGCACGCCCTCCGCGCGCGCGGGCTTGGGGTAGGAATAGACGCCGGAGAAGTTGTCGAACTGGCCCGAATGGCTGGACACCGGCTGAGTCCAGGCGGCGCGCATCGCCGAGATCGCCTCGTCGGTACGCTTGCCGCGCGTGGAGAAATCGGCGCCGGTCGCGTCGAACTCCTCCTTGGCCCAGCCGACGCCAACGCCCAGCAGCACGCGGCCCTGGGCAAAGCTGTCGAGCGTCGCGAGTTCCTTGGCCAGCACCAGCGGGTTGCGCTGGGGCAGCACCAGGATGTTGGTGCCGACTTCCAGCGTGCTGGTCGCCGCCGCCGCCCAGGCCATGCCGATGACGGGATCGATCAGCGGATTGGCCGCGTCCTGGTTGGAATAGGTGTGATCGTCCCATTTGAGCGGAGCGCCGTCGGTCTGCTCGGGCGCTTCCTGGCCGGAGCCGGCGGCATAGGGATAGATGGACTCGGGATACTCGGCGAACTGCACCACGTGATCGGGCATCCAGTAATGCGCGAAACCCGCCTTTTCCGCCGCCATGGCCGAGGCCCGGATGAACGTGCCGGTGGCATAGGGGCCAATGCCCCCGCAGGTAATGCCGATTTTCATCTTGTCTCTCCCATCACTGGGGCGAAGCTATCGGCGCTTGCAATTTGCCGCAAGGGCCCGACAAATGGCCCCGGTTGAGGAGATGGCCTGACATGGGCATGCTGGATGGAAAGGTGGCGCTGGTCACAGGCGCAGGCACCGGGATCGGCAAGGGCATCGCGCAGATGTTCGTGCGCGAGGGCGCCAGGGTGGTGATCGCCGCGCGGCGGATGGAGAAGCTGGAAGAGACCGTTGCCCTCGCGCCGGAGAGCATCTCGGCCGTGCGCATGGACCTCAACAATGCAGACGAACGCAAGGCGGCGCTCGACGCCTGCATCGAGCGGCACGGCAGGATCGATACGCTGATCAGCAATGCCGGCTCGCAACTGTGGAAGAGCTTCGAGGATACGACAGTCGACGAGATTGAGGACATTTACCACACCAACCTCGCCTCCACCGTGCGCTTCGTGCAGCAGGCGGTGCCCTATCTGGAGAAGAGCAAGGGCAATATCGTCATCATCTCCTCGACGGCAGGCCGCTATGTGCTGAGCCCCTCGCAGCTCCTGTCGGTCTATGGCGCGTCGAAGGCGGGCCTAAACCACTTCACCCGCGCGGTGGCGCCCGAACTTGGCCCCAAGGGCATCCGCATCAACGCCGTCGCCCCCGGCCTGACGCGCGGCGAATATGCCGATGGCAGCAGGGGCTTCGACGACGAGGATTCGAAGGCCTGGATCCGCTCGGTCACGCCGCTCGGCCGCATCGGCGAAGCAGAGGACATTGCCCGGGTGGTGACTTTCATGGCCAGCGACTGGGCAAGCTGGGTGACCGGGCAGGTGATCGACGCCAGCGGCGGCTGGCAGATCGCGGGCGGGTGATCGAACCGCACCCTCCCGCTTGCGGGA
This sequence comes from Novosphingobium sp., assembly GCA_041911195.1. Classification (GTDB taxonomy): domain Bacteria; phylum Pseudomonadota; class Alphaproteobacteria; order Sphingomonadales; family Sphingomonadaceae; genus Novosphingobium. The sequence goes on from JAYRPK010000138.1 coordinate 5,807, forward strand.
AGGGTGCTCGAAATACTCCCCTCCCGTTTACGGGAGGGGCTGGGGGAGGGCGTGTTACCGGACCTCGCTTAACAAGCCCTCCCCCGACCCCTCCCGCAAGCGGGAGGGGAGTAGAACTGGGAGAACATCGAGATGGTTGATCAGAAAAGCGTCGTCGTCACCGGAGCGGCCAGCGGCATGGGCCGCGCGGTCTGCGAGCGGCTGGCCAGGAACGGCTGGCAGGTGCTGGCGGTCGATTATAACGCCGACAACCTGAAGTGGGCCGAAGGCGCCGCGAATGTCTCAACCCTCGTCGCCGACATCAGCTCCGAAGCGGACAACGCGAAAATCGCCGCCGAGGCGGAGCGTCTGTTCGGCGGCCTCGACGCAGCGATCTTCAATGCGGGAATCACCGGCGGCGGCGCCATCGACGCCCTCTCGACGGATGCCTTCCGCCGCGTGTTCGATGTCAACCTGATCGGCCCGATCCTCGGCATACGCGCCTGCCTGCCCTTGCTGCGCCGGCGCGAGAAGGCGGCGATCGTCGTAACCTCGTCCACCATGGGCCTGGGCGGCGATACGGAAAACTGGGCCTATGGCGCCGCCAAGCACGGCCTGATCGGGCTGGTCAAAAGCCTGAGCCGCGAACTCGGCTGGGAAGGCATTCGCATCAATGCCCTATGCCCCGGCCTGACCCTGACCGGAATGACCGGCAACATAACCGAAGTCGCCCCCGCGCAATACGAGCACCTGCGCGCGCAAGTGCCGCTGCAACGCTGGGCCGTGCCGGACGAGCAGGCCGCGGTGATGGAATTCCTGATCTCGCCTTCCGCTTCCTACGTCAACGGCCAGGCAATTGCCGTCGATGGCGGGGCCATCGCGGGGACCGGCCTGCTGCCTCCGGCGGCTGGCAAGCAGGGCCTAGCCTATCATGGCACCAAGCCGGAGGAAGGCCATTGAGCGACCCCAAGCCCGCCCCGGCGATGGCGCAGGAGAACTTCTCCGCCGCCGCCGGCCCGCCCGAACACTTCGCCTCGGCCGACTTCTCCAGCGACGAGGCCGCCCTCGCCTATGCCAATACCCAGCTCGACACGCTGGTCGAATCCATGCGCTATTCGCTGAAGAAGCAGATCATGGGCTGGCCCGGCGAGGACCGCGAGCTCAACACCTACGAGGCCCTGCGCCACCTGCTGCGCAACATGAGCTTCGGTCACGCCGCCCATGTCGAGGCGGACTACGGCAACCCCACCCTGACCAAGATGGGCGGCACCAACCGCATCCAGTTCCAGCTGCAATCGACCGACTGCAACTATCACTCGGCCGTGCTGCACGGGGCCTATACCTATCGCCTTCGCGGCTATCGCGGCTCCTGCGCGGTGTTCCAGATGAGCACCTTCAACAGCCATTCGTGCGACTTCGCCGGCGGCTGGAAGATGATCGGCAACATGAACAACGTCGACACGCCAAAGCTCGCCGCCGGTCAGCACATCGACGTGGTGCTGAGCCACAGAAAGCCCGAGGACCTCGGCGAGGCGCTCTGGCTGGAACTGCCCGAGGGACGCTGCGAACTGCACATCCGCCAATACTATGCCGACTGGTTCAACGAGCATCCTGCCGACCTGATGCTGACCTGCGAGAACCAGGTCTTTCCCTCGCCGTTGCTCGACCAGCAAGCTTCCGAAACCCGCTTCAAGCGCCTCGTCGACCTGCTGCGCGTCCATGCCGATTTCTGCGAGGCGGGGGTCAAGGGCCACCTCGCCTCGCCCGCCGACCGGATCGCGCGGATGGTGGTGCCCGGGGCCTTCGCCGGGACCGACTATTTCAACGGCCATTTCAGTTGCCGCGAGGACGAGGCGGTGATCATCGAGATCGACAAGCCGGACTGCGAATACTGGAACGTGGAGCTGGCCCAGCTGCAATGGGAACCGGGCGACTGGTGGGCCAGGCTGGTCAACTACAATTTGAAGCAGGTGCATTACGAGGCGGACGGATCGGTGCGTTTCGTCGCCTGCTGGAAGGACCCGGGCCTGCCCAACTGGTTCGATGTCTCGGGCCGGGTGCTGCACCTCATCGGCTTCCGCTTCTTCGAGACGCGCAAGGAACAGGCCGAGCCGCGGGTGAAGGCGATTAAGCTGGCCGACCTCGCCCAGCACATCAGCCCCGACATGCCGCGCATCTCGCGCGAGCAGCGGCAGGCGCAGATGGAGCAGCGGCTGATCTCCGTCTACCGGCGGCGGTTCAACGATTTCTGAGAGGATCACCCGAATGGACGAAATGGCCCGGCTGCGGGACGCCTTCCGCCTCGAACCGCTACTGGAAACATCCCTCAAGGAATCCGGCACCGGCGCGCGCGCATTTCGCGACACCCGCTTCATCACCAACCTCGAGAAGGTGCTGGAGATCCCGAACAACATCCCGATCTCCCAAACGGGCTTGCAGATCATGCTGGTCAACTCGACCCGCTTCCTGGTCAACCGTGCACGCTGGGAAGCCGATATCGAGAAGCACCCCGAGATCCTCGACGAGGACGTCGACGATCCCATCGTCGTGCTCGGCCTGCCGCGCAGCGGCACGACCAAGATGCAGCGCTTCCTCTCGGCCGATCCCATGCTGCAGGCGACTCCGGCCTGGGCCATGTGGAACCCCGCGCCCTTCCCCGGCGAGCAGCGCGGCGAGGCGCATCTGCGCCGCGAATGGGCCAACCGGATGATGAACGCCGTCACCAACACCGGCGACACCTACCAGATCATGCACGAATTCGCCGCCGACGAGGCCGAGGAATCGAGCTTCATCCCGATCATGAATTTCGATTCCATCGGCCAGTTCATCACCGCGCCGGACTACAAGTACCTCGAGTGGTTCCGCTCGATTAATCGCGCCAGTTCACAGGCTTACCTCAAGGAGATGCTGAAATACCTGCAGTGGCAGCAGGGCGGCAAGCGGGGGCCGTGGTTACTCAAAAATCCTTGTAATACCGGTGAGTTTCTTGAGGTTCTGGAGGTATTTCCGAAGGCCACCTTCATGATCTCGCGCCGGGATCTCTACAAGACCATGGGCTCGTCGATGCGGATGGGGACAGAGATCCTGCAGAACACCTTCGATCCGCTCGATCCGAAGTTCGTCGGACAGTACACCATCGACATCTGGGCCTACGAGACCAACCGCTACCTGCAGCAGTTGCGGGACAAGGGGGCGGACGTGCGGCTGCTGGAGGCGGACTACAACGTCTGCGTTTCGGACGGCGTCAGCGTGGCGCGCGACCTTTACGACCTCGCCGGTGTGCCCTGGACCAGGGCGGCCGAGGCGGCGATGCGGCAGTGGGATATCGACAACCCTCGGCACAAGCTGGGGTCATACGGATACGACCTCGAGGACTACGGCTGGAGCGAGGAGAAAATCGCCGAGGCCTTCGGCCCTGTGGCGGAGGAATGGCGGGGGAAATAACCTTCAAATCCTCCCCGGAACGGGGAAGTGGCAAACCGAAGGTCTGACGGAGGGGGGTCTCCGCAACACGCAAGCTTGCGTGAGGACGCAACCTCCACCACCATCCTGCGGATGGTCCCCCTCCCCGTCCCGGGGAGGATTTTCAGGCTGCATCCATCTCCGCAAACACCTTCTCGGCAATCGACACCGCCGTATTGGCGCAAGGCAGCCCGGCATAGAACGCCAAGTGGGTGATCATCTCGACCAGCTCTTCCCGCGTCACGCCGTTATTGATCGCGGTCTTCATGTGATAGGGCAGCTCATTGGTCCTGTAGCCTGTAATCAAACAGGTAACCGTGATCAGGCTGCGGTCGCGAGGGCTCAATTCCGCACGCCGCCAGATATCGCCGAACACAACCTTGTCGGTCACTTCGGCGAGCTTGGGGGCAACATGGCCAAAGGCCTGCCGCGCGCCGGTGGGTTCGTCGTCTGCCATGCTTCCTCTCCTATCTCGTTCTAGCCATCCTGCCGCAGCGCCTCCCAGGCCGCAAGCGCCCTCGCCCGCGCGCCTTCGTGCGAGATCAGGCAAGGCGGATAGGCCGCGGGCCTCGGCCCGCCCCGGTGCATCGCCTCGATCGAGCCGTCGCTCTCGCCCGCCAGTTCGGGCACGAACTCGCGCACATAGCCGCCCATGTCGAACTTGGCGCACTGCAGGTGCGGCGCCATGATCCGCGAGAACACCGGCGCATCGACGCCGCTGCCGGCGACATATTGCCAGTTCATCGCATTGGCGCCGAGATCCGCATCAAGCAGCGTGTCCCAGAACCAGCGCTCGCCGCGCCGCCAGTCGATCAGCAGGTGCTTCACGAGGAAGGAAGCCGTCACCATCCGCACCCGGTTGTGCATCCAGCCGGTGCGCCACAACTCGCGCATGCCGGCATCGACCACCGGATAGCCGGTGCGACCGCGCGTCCATGCGCAGAAGTCGGCCTCGGCCTCGGGGCCATCCCGCCAGGCGAGGCGATCGAAGGCGGGACGGCCGTTGCGCTGGGCATAGTCTGGCATCTGGTCGACGAGGTTCAGGCCATGCTCGCGCCAGGCCACTTCGCGCAGGAAGGATGCGGCACCGCCCCCGTGCCCGGCCGCGTGCCAGACGGTGACAGGCGAGACTTCGCCGAAATGCAGGTGCGGCGAGAGGCGGCTGGTGCCTTCGATCGAGGGGAAATCACGATCCTTGGCGTAACCTGCGACGCCCTCGCGCAGGAACCGCGCAAGCGCCCCGCGGCCGCCCTTCTCCCCCGGCTTCCAGTCGGAAAAACCGGTGGACCAGTCGGGCGAATGCGGCAGCAGGCCCAAGTCCTCCAGCCGATCCGACGGCGGCAGGCTGGCTGGCGCGGGGATGCTCTCCGGCGCGGCCAGCGGCACCGAGGGCGGCATGCGTTCGAGCAACTTGGAATACCACGGTGTGAACATCCGATACCGCTCGCCGCTGCCGTTGCGGATGCTGTCAGGCGGGGCAAGCTGGTTGCCTTCATAGAGAACCAGTTCGACCGCACTGGCCAGTTCCCGCTCGGCCTGCTGGTGCCAGGGCTCGTAGTGGCGCAGTGCATGCACCCGCCTTGCGCCCGTCTCCGCCACCAGTGCCTTCAGCACCTCCGCTGAGCGCCCGCGCCGCAACACTAGCGTGGCGCCACGCTTGGCATAACTTGCGGCAAGCCCTGTCAGGCTATGGTGCAGCCACCAGCGTTGCGCGCCGCCGATGGCCCACTGCCCGGACGTCTCGTCGTCCAGCACATAGACCGGCAGCACCTCGCCCTCGGCCATGGCGGCCAGAAGCGCGGGGTGGTCGCTGACGCGCAGGTCCTGCCGCAGCCAGAGGAGGCTGAGCGCCATGGCTGGCTAGCGGCCCTTGAACTCCGGCGGGCGTTTCTGCTTGAAGGCATTGACGCCCTCGATGAAGTCCTCGCTACGGCAAGCCTCGCGCTGCCCGTTACGTTCGTTGACCAGCGCCACTTCCAGCGGCACATCGACCGCCGCCCAGGCATTGCGCTTGATGATGCC
>JAYRPK010000139.1:0-6311 GCA_041911195.1 Novosphingobium sp.
CGAACAGCGGGCGGCGAGTGGCGATGCAGCGCGCGAGGCAGTCGCCAACCGGCGCGCCAAGCTGCTGATCTCGGCCATGACGCTCGAACAGAAGCTGCAGCAGCTGACCGGAGCCAAGCCCGAGATCCTGCCCGAGCTGCCGCAGTGTTTCGGCGCAAGGCATGTCAGCGGTATCGCCTCGCTGCAGATACCCACTTTTCGCATCACCAATGGACCGGTCGGACTGGGGCAGAACGACTGCGTTTCGGTCGAAGTGGCGAAGCTGCCGGTCAGTCCCATGGCGGGCGGCGTGATTTCGGCGGCCTATACCCACCCCAGCTCGGCCAAGGCCACAGCCCTGCCCTCGGCCATGGGCGTCGCCGCATCGTTCGACCGCGATGTCGCCGCCATGTTCGGCACAGTCATCGCCACCGAAATGAACGAGCTGGGCCTGCATGTCTTCGAAGCCCCCGGCGTCAACCTTGCCCGGCTGCCAATCCTGGGGCGCAATTTCGAATATTTCGGCGAGGATCCCTATCTCAGCGGCGTGATGGCAGTGGCCGAAACCAGGGCCATTCAGGACAAGGGCCTGATCGCCATGGTCAAGCACTATGTGGCCAACGAGCAGGAAACCAACCGGATGTCGATCCAGGAGTCGGTCGACCGGCAGGTGCTGCGCGAACTTTACCTGCTACCCTTCGAAATGGCGGTGAAAGACGGCAAGGCGGCGGCGGTGATGTGCGCCTACAATTACGTCAATGGCCAGAGCTCGTGCGAAAGCCGCGAGCTACTGACCGATGTGCTGCGCAAGGACTGGGGTTTTACCGGCTACGTCCAGTCCGACTTCTTCGCGATGAAGAGCACGGTCGCCACGCTGGCGAACGGCATGGACCACGAAATGCCGCTCCCCCTGCAATGGGCCCCCGCGAAAATCCAGGCCGCGCTCGATCGCGGCGAGCTGAATGTTGCCCAGATCGATACGGCGCTCGAACGCCGCTACACCCAGACTTTCAAGGCCGGTATCTTCGACCGGCCGCTGACCCAGACGCCGATCGACTTTGCGGCCGGCGGACGCAAGGCGCGTGAAATCGGCACCCGCTCGGCGGTGCTGCTGCAGAACAACGGCGCACTGCCGCTGCGGCCGGACCTCAAGAGCCTGGTGCTGATCGGCAAGGCGAGCCAGGTCTATGCCCGGCAGGCAGTTGCCGGCGGCGCCTTGCCCGGAGAGCCGATGGGCAGCGGCGGCGGCAGTTCGGACGTGGTGCCCAGCTACACCGTCAGCCCGGTCGAAGGGCTGCGCAATGCCCTGCGCGACCTCGGCAGCGGCGGAGCAAGGGTCAAGCTGATCCTCGTCGACGATGCCAATGCCATGGCCACGATCGACGGCCGGCAGGTGGACTTCGCCGAGGCGCTGGCCGAGGCCTCCGCCGCCGATGCCGTGGTGATGATGGCGGGTACCATTTCCGAGGAGGGCGCCGACCGCGCGACTTTCGCCAATGCCAGCGGCAAGCAGCTTGCCGCTCCCGCCGCGGCGGGAAGCGGGCTTGACTGGTACGCCCCCCGCTCGAACCTGATCGCCACGACCGGCGGCGCCAATGCCGCCAAGGACAGCGGCACCGTGGCCATGATCAGTGCGCTGCTTGCCGCGAAATCGGCGGATGGGCGACCGATGGCGGCCAAATCCGTACTGGTGCTCAAGGACAATGCAGGGCCGGCCCTGCCCGCCGCGCTGGTCGGGCGCCAGGGTCCGGCGATCCTGGAAACGTGGTTTCCGGGGCAGGAAGATGGCAACATCGTCGCCGATCTGCTGTTCGGCCGGGTAAATCCTTCAGGCAAGCTGCCGGTGACCATTCCGCTGGCCGGCAAGGGCTTCCTCGACAGCATCGATGCTTCTCAGTTTCCCGGTGTCGCGGCCAATGGCGGCAAGGACCAGGCCGTAACCTACAGCGAGCAGCTGGCGATCGGCTATCGCTGGTACGATTCGCAACAGCAAAAGTGCCCGGTCCGCCAGGGCAGGAATGCCTGCATCGCTTTCCCGTTCGGGCACGGTCTATCCTATACCAGCTTCAGCCTCGGCCAGCCCCGCATCGCTTTCGATCCCGCCAAGGGCACATGGCGGGCCACTGTGCGGGTGACCAACACCGGCAAAAGATCCGGGGCGGAAGTGGTGCAGGCCTATGTCACGCTGCCGCCTGCCGCCGATACCGGCCGGGCGAAGCAGCCGCCCAGGCGACTGGTCGGCTTCCAGCGGATCGAGCTGGCCCCCGGCGCCTCGGGCGAGGCGACGGTGGTCATCGATCCGGCGGCAAGCAACCATCCCCTGAGCGTGTGGGACGAGCAGCACGGCAAGTGGCTGACCCCACGGGGCAGCTTCACTGTCTGGCTGGGCAGGTCGTCCTCACCGGCGGATCTTGCAAGGGCAGGCAGCATCCGGCGTTAGGATCTGTCCCGGACGGACGCCTGATCAAGAGGAACTGGCGGGTAGCACCAGGCCGCGAGATCGCAAAACCGTCCCGAAGTTACCGGGGCCTCTCCCCGGCCAGAGTGATCCGGCGCATGACACGGCGATAGCCGTGATAGTCATTGATCGGGTTGTGCTGCGCCGCCCGGTTGTCCCAGAATGCCAGCGAGCCCTTCTGCCAGCGGAAGCGGCAAGTGAATTCCGGCCGCACCTGATGCTGGAACAGGTATTCCAGGATCGGCCTGCTCTCCGCTTCGGTCATGCCCTTGAAATGCGATGTGTGGGCGACGTTGACATAGAGCAGCTTGCGCCCCGTCTCCGGGTGGGTGCGCACCACCGGGTGTTCGGAGACGTGATCGCTGACCGTCGCCTGGTCGCCGGCATTGCGAATCATGTCCTCGCGCGTCTTCGACACATCCGCCTTGGCCGAAGTGCTGATACCAACGAGCGTATCGAGGAAGCCCCGCATTGGTTCGGACAGGGTCTCGTAAGCCAGGTACTGGTTGGCGAACAGCGTGTCGCCGCCATAAGCCGGCACTTCGATGGCATAAAGCATCGAGCCCATCGGCGGGCATTCAAGATAGGTCGTATCCGCATGCCAGATGCCGCCGAAATTGTTGCGTTCGTGCTCCAGCTTGGCGATCTCGGTGATCATCGGATAGCCCGGGATCCCGGGCAGCATGGGATATTGCGCCGGCGTGCCGAATGCCTCGGCAAAAGCCATGTAGGCGTCCATCGACATGTCCTGATCACGCAGGAAGATGACGAGATGTTCGAGCAGCGCCTGGCGGACTTCGGCCACGGTTTCCGCATCCAGCCCCTTGCCGATGTCCACGCCGTCGATCTCCGCGCCCATTGCCCCGGCTATCGGCTTGATCGTAATCCTGCTCATCCTGTTGTCCTCGATTTCCTGCCGTTCTTCACGCAGCGATCGCCTGTTCCGCAAGGCGCTCGCCCGTTGCCATCAGCGTCGTGGCGAAGTGCCTCAAATTCTTGTTCATGCGGTGTGCTGGCCCGGCAATGGCGAGCCCGTAATGTTCGTTGTTCAGCCACAGGGGCACCGCCACTGCAGTCACGTCCGGGACGTTCTCGCCCTGCGTCACGAAGCAGCCCGCCGCCCGGCCGGCATTGAGATCGGCAAGCAGGCCTTCAAGCGTGGTAATGGTATTTTCGGTAACCCTGGCGGGTGGGTTGCGGGCCAGAAACTCCGCCACGTCCGCCGCGCTCAGGACCGAGAGCAAGGCCTTGCCTATGCAGGTCGAATGGAACGGCTTGGCATCGCCGGGCTGCGCGCTGTAGCGGATCACTTCTGGGCTTTCGAGCACTTCGAGATAGACCACCCGGTCGCCCTGCCGCTTGCCCAGGATCACTGTCTCGCGCGTGGCTTCGCGCAGATCCTGCATCGCCGGAAGCAGGCGCTGCAGCACCGGATCGTTAGCCAGGATCGCCGCGCCGAGATCGTAGATGCGGCGCGTCGGATAGAAGTCCTTCCGGCGCCCCGACTGATAGAGATAGGCGCGCTTCAGCAGGGTGTGGACCAGCGAATGACAGGTGCTGGCCGGAATGCGGCAGACCTCGGCGATCTCCTTGAGCGAGAGGGGCCGCTTTTCGCGTTCGAACGTCTCGAGAATGGCAAAGGCGCGCTCTACGCTGCTTGTGTCCGGCATTTTCGTCGCGACTCCTCTGGCCTGCGCCATGCTGCCGCGATGCCCGATCCGCGCAGGAAGGGCAAGTCAGATTCGGATATATGAATTCAGATTCCTATATATGTGGAAAATGCAATCAGTGGTTGCGTCTGCCGGGCACCTGGCCGGACGATCGCCGATCAGTAGGACCGCGGCATGCCGAGATCGTGCTGGGCGACATAGTTCAGCACCATTTCCTCGGACACCGGAGCAATGCGGAACAGGCGCGCGTCCCGCCAGAGGCGCTCGACATGGCTTTCGGTGGCATAGCCCATGCCCCCCATCGTCTGGATCGCGCGATCGGTCGCCTGCCCGGCGGCATGGCCGGCAAGCCATTTGCCCATGTTCGCCTCGCTGCCGTAGGGCTTGCCGAGGTCATGCAGGGTCGCGGCCTTGTAGTTCATCAACCGCGCGCATTCGGTCTGGATATGGGCTTCGGCGAGCGGGAACTGGATCGCCTGGTAGCCGCCGATCGGCTTGCCGGAGAAGATCTTGCGCTCCTTGGAGAAGTCGATCGCCAGCCGCGATGCAAGTTCGGCAGTGCCGACCAGGCCGGCACTGGTCACGACCCGCTCGGTATTGAGTACGTCCAGCAGTTCGCGAAAGCCGCCGTGCAGCGTGCCGACCAGTTCGCCGGGCTCGACCCGGACATTGTCGAAGAAGATCAGGCTGGAAGGCAAGGTGCGGGTGCCAAGCTTGTCGATGGCCTGATGGGTCAGCCCGTCGCGCTCGCGGTCGATAACGAACAGGCTGAGGCCATCGGTCTTGCCCTTGCTGTCGGCGAGCTTCTTGGTGCGCGCGATGACCAGCAATTTGTGCGCCTGCGGCACCGCCGTGATCCAGATCTTCTGTCCGGTCAGCCGCCAGCCCTGCGAACCATCGCTGGCACCGTCGGCATGGGCGAAGGTTTCGATTTCCAGGCTGTTGCTGCCGGCATTGGGCTCAGTCAGCCCCATGGCGAACATCAGTTCGCCCGAGCAGAGCCCGGGCAGCATCTCGGCCTTCTGCTCTTCGCTGGCCAGCCGGGTGAGCGTCACGCCGCCGAAGATCGGGTTGAGCATGAACATCTGGCTGAGAGTCACACCGCCGCCCGCGGCGCACAGGTTCTCTACCGCTATCGCCAGTTCGAGCATGCCCAGGCCAGAGCCGCCATAGGCTTCCGGCACGGCAATACCGCATAGCCCCGCATCGCAGATCGCCCGCCAGATCTCGGCCGGAAAGGCCTTGCGGGCATCGAGATCGCGCCAGTAGTCCAGCCCGAACTTCTCGCCGACCTTGCGCGCGGTTTCGGCCAGCATCAGTTGTTCTTCGGTAAATTCGAAATTCATTGCGGTTCTTCCTGAACTGGCCGGCGCAAGAGGGCGGCAGGAGCTTCCAGAAGCGCCTGCACGTTCTGGAGAAACCGGGCGGCAAGCGCGCCATCGATCACCCGGTGGTCACATGAAAGCGCCAAGGTTAGCACTTGCTGCAAGCATGGGTTGCCATTGACATCGGGCCTGAATTCGCCGCGGCTGCGGCCCACACCCAGGATGCTGGACTGGCCGGGATTGACGATGGGTACCAGCGCAGTGGCGCCGAACATCCCGACGTTGGACAGTGCTGTCGCGCCGCCCTTCAGCGCATCGGCAGGCAGCCGCCCGCTTCGAACCTGGTCGAGCAACCGGTCGGAGGCCATGGCGATTTCGTCGAGCGTCAGCCCGCCAAGATCGCGCAGGACCGGTGCGACCAGCCCCTTGGGGCCTTCCACGGCGAGCCCGACATCGGCGCTCGGCAATTGCAGCAGCCCTTCCCCGTCCAGCACCCGGTTGACTTCGGGCATGGCGACCAGCGCACGTGCCAGCGCGGCGAGCAGGAAGTGGCTGACAGTCAATCGGGGCTGGCCGTGAGAATTGTTGAGCTGGCCGCGCAATTCATCGAGCGCAGTGACATCGGCTTCGGCCATGACATAGAAGTGCGGGATCTCGCGCTTGGCCTCCGAAAGGCGGCGCGCCAACACCTTGCGGTGCGCATCAAAGGGGAAGCGATCGGCAGAGGCTTGCGGCGAAGCGGGGGCCGGCTCCGCCGGTGCGGCAATAATGTCCTGCGCCGCATCGCCCAGAGCCGCTGCAACGTCGGAGGCAGTGATCCGGCCGCGCGGGCCGCTGCCGGTAACGCTGGCCAGGTCGATCCCGGCCTGGCGCGCGGTC
>JAYRPK010000140.1:0-3083 GCA_041911195.1 Novosphingobium sp.
AAGTGCGCGGCGCAATGCGCGGCCTTTGCTCATTTCCTGATGTTCCTCTTGCTTGCCAGTGCGGCCACCTGCGGCGCGGCCGGTTCGCCGCTGGTCAGGAAGGCGGCCACGCCTTCGATGTCGAATGCCGCCGAAATGCCTCGGTATTCGCCGGTCGCCGGGTCCGGCAGCGCATCGGCCGCGCGCTTCAGGGCGTTGTACATGGCCGGCGCCTGCATGCCGATCGTGTTCTCGTAGTCGCTGGCCCGGAAAATTTCCCAGATCAGCCGCTTGCGCCAGTCGAGATAGCCGCCGATCGTCCCCTTCATGCCGCCATCGGGCCTGAATTCGATGCGGAGGCGTGGCTGCAGGAGCGTGGTCTCGATGCCGGTGACTTCGTGGACGTGCAGTGACGGGATCGGCTCTGTCGTCAGGACGCCGTCGGCGATCCGCCCGCGAAACCGGGCGAAGTCCTGCGCGAAGGCGGGATCGCGGGTGACGCGGTAGGTGAAGTCAGGCAGCACGGTCTTGGCCGGGCTGCGGCGCAATTCATCGGCGCTATAGAGGATCGAGACCCAAACCTCGTCGTCGTTCCTCTCGTCATCGATGCCGCTGACTTCGATCAGCGCGGTCGGGCGGCCGGCGGCGCGGCCTTCGTTGAAGATCATCGGCAGGAAGCCGCGCCGGCGGAACCCCTCGACGCAGCCCTCGACAGTGAAGAGCTGGTTGTCGATGCCCATGCGCCCGTCCGGCGAGCGGAAGTTGCGGTGCGCGCGAATGCCGCGTGGCGGGTGCGCGCCATCATCGCCATCGAGATCGAAACCGGGCGCCACGTCGCCCACCGGCGAGACGATGCCGGGGTCGGCGACGATGCCCGGCATCAGCGTCGCATGCATGCGCCCGGGCCCGCGGAACTGCATCCGGTCGGGACCGACACCGCCGTCGGCGAACTTCGCGCGCTCGGCTGCTGCTTCGGCTTCGGGCAGCAGGGCGAAGTAATCCGCCTGCGACGGCTTGGTGTTGACCTTCGGGCACTGCCCCGGATTGGCATCGAGCGCGGCGGCGAACCATGAGACGGCGAAGGCGCGGGTCTTGCCCTGCGGCGGTGCGATCCAATTGAACGCCGCCCTGGCGGCTACCGGACGCGGTGCCGGCTGCGGCTTGTAGTTGAGCCAGCGGATGCCCTCGAAGCGCAAGCCGAAGGCCTGCTCCGGCGCACCGGGCGCGACCGGGCAGGTCAGCCGCACGCCGGTCAGCTCGTACTCGTAGAAGGCGGGGACATCGGCCGGCCGGGGGCCATGCTCCTGCGGGTGGCGCGCCGCTTCGGAGCTTTCGGCAAAGACCAGCTTCGGCAAGGCCTCACCGCTGCGGCAAAGCTCCATCAGCTTGCCCATGGCCGGGCTGTCCTTGCCGACCGAGATCGACAGCATCCCGGGGCCCTGCGCAGGAGCGACCGGGCCGGTGAACAGCAGGTCGTTCTTGATCCCGCGAATGCCGCGGATTTCGGGCAGGACGGGCTGCTCGTCCCAGTAGTTCGCCTCCGCGCGAACCCAGTTGCGGTGGCCACTATCGCGGGCGCCGCCGTTGACGCCGTCGATCCGCAGATAGCTTGGCCCGACATAGGCCCATGCCGCCTGCGACACGCACAGGCCCGCCGCCAGGATCGTGGCCCGGGACAGGAGGGAAGTGGTGCGTAAGCGCCTCATGCTGTGCACTTGCTTAGCGCACTGACAAGACTCCGGTCAATCGGCTTGGGACGGCGGTGCACAGAGCATGCGCAGCCAGCCAATCACGGTGTCGCGCGCGTGCTCGAACCGCTCGGTGTTGAACTTGCCGGCAAAGGCAAGGCCGCGCGCGGCCGTTTCGACGATGGTGGCCAATTCCTCGGGCGATGCCTTGGTGAGGTCGAGGCCCTCGGCCGAGACGGCGGCGCGCACGATCGCGGCCTCCCGCGCGTTCAGCTCGTGCCCGAACTCGGCAATCAGCGCATGCATCTCCTTGCGGTGGTTGGCGAGCGCCAGGAATTCGAGGTGCATGGCGGCATTGGCCGGATTGCAGCTCAGTTCGAACATGCGCACCAGCGGATCATCGGCCTTGGCGATCTCGTCGAGTTGCTTCAGGTGATGCCCGGTCGCCTGCCGGAACAGTTCGGTGAACAGATCGCCCATGGTGCGGAAATAGTAGTGAACCAGTTGCGGCTTGAGCCCCGCCTTGCGGGCAAGCTTGCGCGAGGTGACTTCGGCATAGCCTTCTTCCACCATCAGTTCGCCCGCCGCGCGCAGCAGCAGCTTGCGCGTTTCCGACGCCTGCGTGCCGATCCTGCGGCCCGATGTCGTTCGAGGTTCGTTCATTGCAGGTGACTGGAAACAGATCGAACGGCGAGATGCAAGTTCGGCAGGAAGATCGCCCCGCCAAGGCAACCGATTGTCATGCACAGCTTCTGCTGGCAGACCTTGGCCATGAGCCAGTTGACCTTCGCCAACATGTACCAGCTCGGCTACATCACCCGGGACCTGGAACGGGCCGCCGCGCGGTTTTGCCGGATGTTCGGGATCGGCCGCTTCCGGATCATCCGGCACGGCCCGGATATCGCAACGGCGCATGCCTATGTCGGCAATACGATGATCGAACTGATCGAGACCGGCCCGAACGGTCCCGCCTATTTCCAGTCCTATATCCCGGACGATCCGGACAGCGCCGTATTCCACCATCACGCCTACCGGGTGCGCGAGCAGGCCGAGTTCGACCGGCTGATCGCCGCCGCGGGCGCGCTGGGGCTCGACCACGAAGTCACCTGCGTGAAGGGCGGGGACATGAACGTCATGTTCGTCGACCTGCGGCAGGTTACCGGCGCCTATGCCGAATATGTCTACCTGAAGGGCTCGATGCTCACCTATTACGACGACGTTCCCCGGAACTGAGCGGAGGATGGACGAGGTCGAAGCCCGGCAGCAGGAAGTGCTCGGCGAAAGGCCGCGCATCGAACCGCTTTCGCCCGGCGAACTGGGCCCCGAGGCGCGCCGGATTGCCGACAGGATACGCAATGCCGCCGGTGCCGGGCCGGCCGGCGACATCCCGGAATATGTCGCCACCATGCTGCGGCA
>JAYRPK010000141.1:0-6315 GCA_041911195.1 Novosphingobium sp.
CAGTCCGTGCCCAGCCGCAGCACATGGCCGCCGCCCACCGGCGGGCGCAGCTCCAGCTTGCCGCCCCAGCCGGTGGAGGGCGTGTTGCGCTGGTCGAGCGTCTTCCTGAAGCTGGTCGAGCTGACCACGATGTTCGAGAAATTGCGCCACTGGCCATAGACCAGCGCATCGAGCTGCCAATCGCCCCGCCCGACCAGCCGCAAGCTGGCATCCTGCCCGCGCGAGCTGGTATCCGCCCCGGCAAAGCGCAAGGTCCGCCAGTCCTCGAAGGCAAGGCCGCGCGCCTGCAGTTCGAACTGGCTGCCCAGCGGCTGCACCACCCGCGCCATGGCCGACCAGCTATCGAACCGCGCCCGCACGCTGGCGGGGACGCGCTGCGCCTCAGGCGTGGTCCAGAAGCCCTGCCCCCGGTCCCAACGCCCCGAAGCCTGGACGAAGCCCTCCCCCAGCCGGGGCGAGAGAGTGCCCGAAAGCCCGGTCTCGCCGCGATCGTTGACCAGTGCTTCGGCCGAAAGCAGACCGAGCGCATTGGCATCCGCGCTGGTCAGTTCGATGGTGCCCGAAACCGCGCCCGAGCCGAATGCCCCAGCGCCGCCGCCGCGCGTGACGCGCACCGAACCCAGCCGCTCGGGCGCAATCGCCGACAGGGGAATATAGCCGAACATCGGATCGGCCATCGGCACCGCGTCGAGCAGCACCAAAGCGCGGCTGGTGGCATTGCCGCCCAGCGCGCGCAGCGTCACGCCCTGGGCGGAAGGGTTCGACGAGCGGCTGTCGGAACGGCGAAACTGCTGGAAGCCGGCCACACCCGCCAGCACATCCTCGATCCGGCCGGAGGTTGCCCTTGTCAGCATATCGCGGTCGATGTCCTGAACATCGTAGGCAGGCGTCGCGGGCGTATCAGCCAGGCCGCGCCCGGTTACGACAATCTCGCCATTGCCGCCCGCTTCTTCGGCCTGGGCGACGCCGGGCGCCGCAAGCATGGCAAACAGGCTCAACGCCGCAATTGGATTAGGCCGGTGGGGATTCATCGCCCGGCGCCATAGGCACATTTGCGTGAATGGGGAATTGCGGATGATCACGATACTGGACTGTAACGCCCCCGACGATTATGATCCACTCTAGATCATAAAAATGGGAGCAGCCGTGACTCAATCCGCATGCCCCGTCGCGCACGACCGCGACGACCGCAGGAGCGCCAAGATCGCCGAGGCCGAAGCGAATCCGGAGCCCGGCTTCGCTCCGGTAAGCAGCTTCGACCTGGCCCGCGACATCATGCGCAGCCCCGGGGTCAAGCAGGGGATGGAGGCGGACTATTTCGCCGGCAAGGAAGAAAGCCAGATCCCGGTGATCTTCCTCGATGGGGAAGCACACAAGAAGCGGCGCGCCCAGATCGCCCGCTATTTCACCCCCAAGGCGATCAAGGAGCGCCACCAGATCGTCATGGAGCGCACCACGGCCGAGCTGATGGGCCAGTTGCGCCGCGATGGCCACGCCCAGCTCGACGTGCTCAGCCTGCGGCTGGCCTCCGACGTCGCCGCCGAAATCGTCGGCCTGACCAGTTCGGATGCCTCGGCCATGTCGGAGCGGTTGCGCAAGAAGTTCGCGGCGAGCAGCAAGGGCAAGCGCCCCGGCCTTGCCGGAAAGCTGGGCAGGCTGGAAGACATTGCCCGCACGATCTGGTTCATGCGCAAGGACGTCGTCCCCGCCATCCGCGACCGGCAGAGCGAGGATCGCGACGACGTCATCTCCTACCTCGTGCGCGAGGGGCTCAACAACCAGGAGATCCTCGTCGAATGCATGACCTATGCGACCGCCGGGATGATCACCACGCGCGAATTCATCGTCATGGTCGCCTGGCAACTGCTCGAAAGGGAGGACCTGCGCCGCCAGTTCATGGAAGGCGGTGAGGACGTGCAGTTCGCCATCCTCGACGAGATCCTGCGGCTCGATCCGGTCGCCGCCTATGTCTATCGCAAGGCCGAGGAAGACATGACGACTGCCGACGGGCGCGAGATCAAGGCGGGCGAGAAGTTCATGATCGACATCCGCAACATCAACCTCGACGAGGCCGCCGTGGGTGCCTGCCCGCTGGCCATCGATCCCGAACGCTCAAAGCGCCAGAAGATGGCCAGCAACTGGTTCAGCTTCGCCGACGGGCCCCACCGCTGCCCCGGCGCGCAGGTCGCGCTGCACGAGACCCGGGTGTTCATCGATGCGCTGCTGCGTGTGCCGGGCATCCGCCTCGCCAAGCCGCCGAAAGTGGGCTGGATCGAGGAAATCAACGGCTACGAATTGCACGGCGCCGTGGTCGAGTGCGACCGGGGGTAGAACCCCCGGCGGTCAGACCATCGTTTCGGCAATCGCCTTCACATCGTCGCGCAGCGGATACATGTGCTGGTATTGCAGGATCTGCTTGGCGATCAGCTTGAGCCTGGCACTGAACACCGGCGTGCTCATCGGCGGCGACAGCGGCTCGTTGTAGGGCGGAATGTCCGAAGCCTGGTATTCGAAGGCGACCGAAATGCGCGGGCGGCTTTCGCGCGGAGTGCCGTGCGAGCCCCAGTGCAGCACGGCCTGGGTCCAGCAGAAGATCGTACCCGGCTGCGCTGGCAGCGCGCGGATATCGGGCAGGTCGATCTGCCACTGCCCGTCGTTGGGCGTGGCATAGGTCGGATCGCGATCGGCCGGCAGGATGTACATGCAGCCGTTGAGCGTGGTGCTTTCGGACAGCGGCAGCCAGACCGTCAGCGACTTGGCCGAACGGTCCGGGCGCAGCGATCCATGGCCCTTGTCGCGATGCGGCCGCCAGCCGCGCTCGTCCTTGGTGGGATCGACGTGCCATGCCCAGAAATCGGGCAGGCGCAGGAAGCCCGGGCCCAGCAGGCCTTCAAGCATGCGGGTGAGCTTGACCGAAAGCGCCCAGAACTCGTCATAGACGAAGGCGAAGGGCGTCGGGATGCCCTCTGCTTCCAGCTTGGCGACAACGGCCGCCATGTCTGCCAAGGGCAAGTCCCATTCGGGCGCAGGCAACTGGAAATAGCCTTCGGTGCGAATCAGTTCACGCAGCCTTTCCGCCTTGGCGCCGTGATCGCCGACCTGTTCGAGCGAGCCGATGAACTTCTGGTCCTCGATCCGCAGCTTCGGGCCGAAGGCACGCCAGAACGTGTCGGCGGCCCAATCGGTGCGGGTCTGTTCGATAACGGCAGTGCTCATCGGGATGCCTTCTTCAGCTGTGGTGGCATTATCGGCGATAGGCCGGGGAAATTCAACCGAGGGCATCGCCCCATCCGGGTCATTCGCCGCCTTGACATGGAACTCGCTTTCCTTGCCCTTCGACGCATTGACGAAGGTCAAGGGTGCCGGCGCCCGATCGGGCCGGGATTCAGCGTCAGGACACGATCAGGCCGCGCTCGCGCAGGTCCTGCTCAAGCCGTGCCGCGCCGGTGAAATGGTGGACTTGCCAGCCGCATGCCCCGGCCGCCTCGGTGTTCGCCGGGTTGTCGTCGATGAACAGCATGTGCCGGGGCGCATGGCCGAAACGCGCGGCTGAAAGCGCGTAGATCGCCGGATCGGGCTTGTGCAGCTTTTCGATGCCGGAGACGACGATGTCGGAAAATAGGCCAAGCACCGGCCATTGCGGGCGGAACTGCTCCCAGAACTCGGCGCCGAAATTGGTGATGGCATAAAGCGGAACGCCGGCGGCGTGCAGGCCTTCGACCAGTTCGATGCTGCCGGGCACGGGACCGGGAATGGTCTCGGTATAGCGGGTGGCGTAGGCTTCGATCAGGCTGCGGTGTTCGGGAAATTCGGCAATGCGCTCAGCCACGATATCGGCCAGCGCGCGGCCCTGGTCGACCTGGTAATGCCAGCTTTCGGTGACGACATTGCCGACGAACCATTCCAGTTCGTCATGATCGGCGATGAGCTTGGCGAACAGGTGGCGCAGGTCCCATTCGACCAGCACCTTGCCGATATCGAATACGACAGCCCGGATTTGTGCGGAATGCGCCATCTACTCCGACCGTAAGTATGCCGATATTCGGCTCAGGCCGGAGCGAGAATGGTGGATTTCAAGAACCGGAGCGCAGCGACCTTCAAAGTCATGAGCACCGGAAGCGCAGAAAGACGCCGTTCGCAGCCCGGCATGAGCCGGATAGCGGCGTGCTTACCCCTGGCGCGCCTTGAAGCGGCGGTTGGTCTTGTTGATCACATAGGTGCGGCCACGGCGGCGGATCACGCGGTTGTCACGGTGGCGGCCCTTGAGCGACTTGAGGCTGTTGCGAATCTTCATGATATCCTCGGGCGGCGCGGAGCCGCGAAAAACTGAAGGTGGGCCGTTAGAGGCGAGGCGGTGCGAAGTCAACCGACTCAATTTGCATGGAACGGATCAACAAGTTGATCCTTGCGCGGCACCAAGGACTTCTCAATTGCCCCTTATCTCGCCTAGCCGCCGCTCCCAGGCCAGCGCATGCCGCACGATCGTATCGAGATCGGCATGGCGCGGCTGCCAGGGCAAAGTCGCCTTGATCAGGGCATTGTCGGAAATCAGCGAATCGGCATCGCCCGGCCGGCGCGGACCCATGCGGCGATCGAGCTTGCGGTTGGTCACGCGATCGACCGCGTCGAGCACTTCGAGCACCGAATAACCCCGGCCATAGCCGCAATTCATCGTCAGCGAGCGCCGCGGATCGGCGATCAGCGCCTCCAGCGCCAGCACGTGCGCCTGGGCGAGGTCGGAGACATGGATATAGTCGCGCACCCCGGTGCCGTCGGGTGTCGAAAAATCGGTGCCGAACACATCGACATGCCCGCGCTTGCCCAGCGCGGCCTCTACCGCGACCTTGATCAGGTGCGTCGCCCCGGCGGTGGACTGGCCGGTGCGCGCCTGGGGATCGGCCCCGGCGACGTTGAAATAGCGCAGCGCGCAGAAGTTGAGCGGATGCGCGGCAGCGACATCGGCCAGCATCAGCTCGGTCATCAGCTTGGACGTGCCATAGGGATTGATCGGCTTCTGCGGCGTCGCCTCGGTCACCGGAGAGACGTCCGGCATGCCATAGGTCGCGGCGGTCGAACTGAAGATGAAGTGCGGCACCCCTGCCGCGACAGCCGCGGCGATCAGCGCCCGGCTCTTCACCGTGTTGTTGAGATAGTACTTGAGCGGATCGCTCACCGATTCGGGCACGACGATCGAGCCGGCGAAATGCATCACCGCGCGCGTGCCCTGTTCGGCAAAGATGCGCGCAAGCAGCGCCTCGTCGGCGACGTCGCCTTCATAGAAGGGCACGTCTTGGGGGACGGCCCAGCGAAAGCCGGTGGTGAGATTGTCGATCACCGCGACCGGCCAGCCGGCATCGAGCAGGGCCAGCACGGCATGGCTGCCGATATAGCCGGCGCCGCCGGTTACCAGCACGGGATCCTTGTCTGTCATGTCGCTCGACGCGCTAGCATAGCCTTGCGCAATAATGGTTAACGCGCGCCGGTTCACCCCCTGGCAAAACTTGCATCTTTACTCCGCGCAGGTCAGATTCGCCGCCTGTCGGCCGGAGGAGCAGCCATGAAGCCCATTACCATGCTCGGTTGCGTGCTGGCGCTGGCCGCACTGGCCGGCTGCGTCGCGCCGGTCGGCCCGGTCGAAGTGACGCGCTTTCACCTGCCCGATACGTCGGCGCTGGGCCAGGGAACCATCGCGGTCGAACCGGCGTCCGGACAGGATGCCGGCAGCCTGGAATTCCGTTCCTATGCCGGCGCGGTCGAGCGGGAATTGGCCGCGCTGGGATATCGCATGGCGCCAGGTGCAGGGTCCCGGCAACTAGCACTGCTGCGTCTGGAGCGGCACAGCCTGCGCCCCGGCCGCGCGCGCGGGCCGGTGTCGGTCGGCGTGGGCGGCTCGACCGGCAGCTGGGGTTCGGGCGTGGGTGTCGGCATCGGCCTCGATCTTTCAGGCCCGCCCGCCGAACAGGTCGAGACGACAATGGCGGTGACGATCAAGGACCGCGCGAGCGGCAAGTCGCTGTGGGAAGGCAAGGCGAGCTTCACCGTGCGGGCCGGTTCGCCGCTCGCGTCCACTCAGCTTGGCGCGCCCAAACTGGCGCAGGCGCTGTTCAAGGACTTCCCCGGTCAATCGGGCGAGACTATCCTGGTGAAATGAACGATATTCGCATCGATGCCGCCTTCGATTCCGGCAACATAGAGGTCCTTTCGGTTTCCGGGCACGAAGCACGCCTGGCAATCCGCAAGGACCGCAATTCCGATTTCTTCCAGTGGTTCCACTTCCGCGTCGCGGGCGGCAAGGGGCAGGAACTGGTGCTGCGG
>JAYRPK010000142.1:0-3674 GCA_041911195.1 Novosphingobium sp.
AGAATTACTCATCATCTACCTCGCCGCGGTTGACTGATCTGTGTTGAAAATAAAATGGTCTCTGACCGATGCGAGTCATTTGATCTTGCACAAGAGGTAAGATAAGCTACCGTTTCAAGATGAGCGATTGGCTTCCGTCCCTCAACGCGCTTCGGGCTTTCGAAGCAGTGTGCCGGCACCTGAATTTTGCACATGCCGCCGCAGAGCTCCGGGTGACGCCGGCGGCCGTAAAACAGCTCGTTCGCAAGCTTGAGGAGTCCTTGGGCACCACCCTCGTGAGGCGCAAGGGACGCGGACTTTCGCTTACACCGGAGGGCCGCTCCGGCTTCGAAGGCCTCTCCGGCGGCTTTGCGCAGATTGGCACTGCCGTGGAGCGGATGCGTTCGCGGAGTAGGCGACAGCGCTTGATCGTCTCGGCCGAGCCTTCATTCGCAACGGCATGGTTGGTACCGCGACTGGACCGGTTCCGTCAGGCAAACGCTGATGTCGATGTGCTGATCGATTCCTCCTTGAAGATTGTCGATCTCGAGCAGGGTGAAGCCGATGCCGCGATCCGCTTTGGTGTAGAACCCGGCAAGCGCTTGGTGGCACGGCGGCTTTTCGACGAGCAGATCTGTGCGCTCTGCAGCCCCGTTCTGGTGTCTGGTGGGCCTCACCTGCGCGAGCTGAGCGATCTTCGGCGCGCCACGCTGCTTCACTGGGACATGTCCGACCTGACCTGGGCCCCCATGACCCGGTCATGGATGGACTGGTCGTCTTGGCTCAAGAGGATGGGTGCGAGAGACATCGCCGGTCAGAATGTGATCGTCTTTCGTGACTACAATCTCGCTGTACAGGCAGCTGTCGCTGGACAGGGAGTTGTCCTGGGTAGCAATCCGATCCGGCGCGATCTCATCGAGGCAGGGCTGCTCGCCAATCCTTTTGGGGTGATGCTGGAGACCAACATCGGATACGATGTCGTCACGACCCGAGAGGCGTTGGAACGACCGGCTGTGCAGAGATTTGTGGACTGGATTGCATCTGAAACGTTGCCGACTGGCTGAGGTCTGCTGCTGGCCCACCGCGGCATTTTCTGCAGTTGCTCAAAGGCGGCCGATATCCCAGCGAGGCGAACATCGCTGGCGATTCATCAGTACGCGCCCTAGCGTTCCATCGACAAGATCGCGACCCCTGCCATGATCACAACTCCGCCAGCCATGGTGCGCGTGTTTTGAGGAACTGGTGCCGCTTGCGTGACTCGAACACGCGACCCCATCATTACGAATGATGTGCTCTACCAACTGAGCTAAAGCGGCTTTCCAGACGGCGCGGGGTATAGGGTATTTCCCCTTGGCCCGCAACCAGTTCGGCGGCAGAAAATTCAGCCTTCGGCGGGGCGGGTGCGGCTGGCGGGGGTGTCGAAGTCCTCGGGCAGGCCGGGGTCGTCGGGCGGGCGCTGCGGCAGGACCATGCGTGGCGCTTCGAGCGTGCGCGGGGCGGGGTCTGCGGCGGGGACGGGGGCTTCGAGGGCCACGGGTGCCGTCGTGGCGGCGGTGCGGTCGGCCTCCAGCTGCTGCGGTTCCGGCATCTCGAAGGGCGCCTTCCATTCGCAGGGCACGATCTCGCCGGAGACGGGCGACACCGGCGTCCAGCGCGGGCTGGCCACCCCGTCGGACACCCAGATCGGGTCGCGCGGCGCGTGGATGGCGCGCGCCAGCCATTCCCGCGCCCGGCCCTTGTCGCCCTGGGCCTCCTCGATGTCGGCCATCAGCGCACAGACGCGGGCCTGCGGCCGCGCCTCGGCATAAGGCTTGAGCGCGTCGCGCGCCATGTCCCAGCGCCTGGCCCTGATGGCGGCGCGGGCCAGCGCCACGGCGCCCTCGAGGCCGCCCCCGCCGTCCGCGCTCCTGTCTTCCTTCAGCAGGTCGCGCACCCGGTCGAGGCCCGCATCCGGACCATCGCCCGGGATGAGATGGGCCTGCACGTCCGCCAGGTCGGGGTGGGGCGAGAGCCCCCAGGTTTCCTTCAGCACCCGGGAGGCCTTGCGCGTCGAGGCCTGGGCGATCAGCACGCGCGCCACCACCAGCGCGGCGGGCACCAGCGCCGGGTCGAGCTTGTGCGCCTTCTGCGCCAGTTCCAGCGCCCTTGCCTTGTCACTGTCCTCCAGCGCCAGTGCCTGGGCCGCCAACAGCGCCGCCAGCTTGCGGTTGCCTTCGGCGGCCGGAACCAGGCCGGACTTGATCTGCTGGCCCAGCGTCGCCGCCGCCGCAGTCCAGTCCCTGGCCGACGACTGCAGCTGCAAGACCGCGGTCGAGGCCCAGGCCAGCCGCGGGTTCAGTTCCAGCGCGCGCTCGGCATGGCGCCGGGCGGTGGCAACGTCGCCGGCCTGGCGGGCCTCGGAAAACAGTCCGCGCAGGCCCAGCGCTTCCGTGTCGGGCGACTTGGTCATCGCCTCGAAGATGCGCTTCACCTGGGCGCGGTCGCCCTTGAGCTGTGCGGCCTGCGCGGCGAGCACGTTGACCAGCGGCTCGTCGGAGAGCGCGTTGCCCGCGATCGCCGCATGTTTCGCCGCCGCCGCGGCATCGCCCGCACCCGCCGCGATGATGCCGCGCGACAGCGATTCATAGCCCTTGCGGTTCTTGCGGAAGGAATACCACCGGCCCACCGCCCGCGGGCTGCCCCACAGCCTGCGGAACAGGCTCCACACGAACCACAGCACCACCACCGCAAGCAGCGCCAGCACCACGCCGGCGATGAAGCTCATCTGGATCTCGCGTCCGAGCCAGCGGATGGTCAGCGTGCCGGGCCTGTCGGCGATCCAGGCGAAGCCCGCGGCGAGAACGACGAGCAGGAAGAAGCGCCACAGCAGCTTGATCATTGGGCCGCTCCGCCGGTGGCGGCGATCTGGCGCAGCACGGCGTCCGAAACCTGGGCGAGGGCGGCCTCGAGCGTGAGCCGTGCCGCCGCGCGGTCACGCCACTGCGTCAGCACCATGGGCTTGTCGCCCTCCGCGCCGTCGATCGTGGCGATCGCCTGCGTCAGGTCATTGGCATCGGCGAAGGCCGCCGCCTTCTCCGCCACCTGTGGCCAGTCGGTGTCGCCGATCGGGCGAATGGAGATGATGCCGGAGAGCGACGTCATCAACGTGCCGAAATAACTGTCGTCCTCCGCCGGCGGCGCCTCGGGCTTTGGCAGCGTGGGGATCGCGGCGCGCAGCGCGGCGGCAAGCCCCTTGGCATCGGGCACGCCCTCGGCGGCATCGGCGGCGACGACGTCGAGGCCCGAGGCCGCCGGCACCATGCGCGCGATGCGCTCATACTCGGCCTGGAACGAGGTTCCCGCCGCCACCTTGGCCTTGAGGTCGGCGAGTGCCTGCGAAAGGGCCGCTGTCGAACCTGCCTGCGACGCCGCACCGGCACCCGACTTGAGGCTCGCCACGTCCTTCTCCAGCGCGTCGATGCGCTGGCCCAGCGCTGCCAGCACCGCCGCATCCGCCGTGTTCGTGCTGCCGCCCGAAGCGGCCGCGGCGGGCGCCGAGGACATCGACTTGCGCAGCGCATCGAGATCGCCGCGCGCCGCCTTGATCGCCTCTTCGAGCGCCGCCTGCTGCTGGTCGGTCTGATCGAGCCTGGTGCCGACATCGGCGATCTGCGCCGCCGCGCTCTTCGCCGCGTCCGCCGCCTGTGCGGCGGCAT
>JAYRPK010000143.1:0-3720 GCA_041911195.1 Novosphingobium sp.
GGTTTCAATACTGGCGCAAAACGGCTAACCGCGCGGCCATGCCGCAGACCGACACTCTATACGCCCAGTTCGCTGGCCACCTGAACACCGCGCTCGATGCGCTTGAAAAGGCCGGGACTCTCCCGGCCGGCCTCAACCGTAGCGCCATCGCGGTCGAGCCGCCGCGCGATGCCTCGCACGGCGATCTGGCCACCAACGCCGCAATGGTGCTCGCCAAGCCGGCCGGCATGAACCCGCGCCAGTTGGCCGAGGCGATCTCCGGCGAACTGGCGAAGCTGCCCGAGGTCGAGGCGGCGGAAGTGGCCGGTCCGGGCTTCATCAACCTGCGTCTCGCCAAGCAGGTCTGGCTGGCCGAGCTGGCCGCCCTGGCTTCGCTGGGTGCGGATTACGGCCGCTCCAACGCCGGCGGCGGCACAACGGTCAACGTCGAATACGTCTCGGCCAATCCCACCGGTCCGATGCACATGGGCCACTGCCGTGGCGCAGTAGTGGGCGATGCGCTGGCCTCCCTGCTGGAGTTCGCCGGGCACAAGGTGATCCGCGAATACTACGTCAACGATGCCGGGGGGCAGGTCGACGTGCTCGCCCGCTCGGTGCACATGCGCTACCGCGAGGCGCTGGGCGAGGACATCGGCGAGATTCCCGAAGGGCTATACCCCGGCGCCTATCTCGCGCCGACGGGCCACCGCCTCGCCACGCATTACGGCAGCAAGTTCATGGAGGCGCCGGAGAGCGAATGGCTGGTGCTGTTCCGCAAGGAAGCCGTCGCCGACATGCTGGCGATGATCCGTGAGGACCTGGCCCTGCTCGGCATCCAGCATGACCTATTCTCCTCCGAGGCCGAATTGCAGGCCAAGGGCAAGCCTTCCGAGGCAGAGAAGTGGCTGCGTGCGCACGATCTCGTCTACGATGGCGAGCTGGAAGCGCCCAAGGGCAAGGTGGTGGAGGACTGGGAACCAGTCGCCCTGCCGCTGTTCCGCTCGACGAAGTTCGGCGACGACCAGGACCGCCCGATCCGCAAGAGCGACGGTTCATGGACCTATTTCGGCGCCGACCTCGCCTACCACTTCCAGA
Source organism: Novosphingobium sp. (assembly GCA_041911195.1). Taxonomy (GTDB): domain Bacteria; phylum Pseudomonadota; class Alphaproteobacteria; order Sphingomonadales; family Sphingomonadaceae; genus Novosphingobium. The sequence continues at coordinate 1,075 of JAYRPK010000143.1, forward strand.
AGGCCGAAAGTGCCGATGCGCTGGTCGACATCTGGGGCGCGGACCATGCCGGCACGGTCAAGCGGATCAAGGCGGCGGTCGCGGCGCTGACCGGGGCGGAAGGCAAGACGCCCAAGCCCTTCGAGGTCAAGCTGGTCCAGATGGTCCAGCTGCTGCGCGACGGCGAGCCGGTGAAGATGTCGAAGCGGGCAGGCACTTTCGTCACCCTGGCCGACGTGGTGCGCGAAGTGGGCAAGGACGTGGTGCGCTTCACCATGCTGACCCGCAAGCCCGAGGCGCAGATGGACTTCGACTTCGCCAAGGTGGTCGAAGCCTCGAAGGACAATCCGGTCTTCTACGTGCAGTATTGCCACGCCCGCATCTGCTCGACCCTGCGCAAGGGCGCGGCAGAGGGATTTGCGCCTTCGGATGCCGACCTCGGCCTGCTGGGCGATGAGGAACTGGAGCTGGTCAAGCTCGCCGCGCAATTCCCGCGCCTGGTCGAAGCCGCCGCCGCGGCGCGCGAGCCGCACCGCGTGGCCTTTTTCCTCGGCGATCTGGCGGCGACCTTCCATGCCTATTACAATCTGGGCAACGATCGGCCGGAAAAGCGGTTCATTGTGGTACAGGATAGTAAACTAACTTGTGCTAGGTTGTTTCTGGCCGCTCAGATCGGACAACTTGTCCGCAATGGCCTGGCTTTGCTGGGCGTCGAAGCGGTGGAGGAAATGTGATGATCGCTGACGACGAGCCGATTGAGTCGGGCAAGGGCGGGGATGAGCCGGAAGCCGTCCAGCAGGACGGGGGTGCCGACGATACCCTGGAAACCGGCGAACTCGCGCTGGACGATGGCGACGACGACCGTTTGCCCTGGCTCGAATCGGATGACGGTGAGGCGGATGATTCGGCCGATGGCGGCCGCATTCTCGGCTTTGCCGTGCTTGGCTTCCTGCTGCTGGTCGCCATCGTCGGCGCCATCTGGTGGGCCACGCACCGAACGCCTGACGAAACCCTGATCGCCGACGGCAGCACGATTGCTGCGCCCAAGCAGCCGTTCAAGGAGCCGCCCAGGGATGCCGGCGGCAAAACCTTCGAGGGCACTGGCGACAGCGCCTTCGCCGTCTCGCAAGGCCAGACCCAGGGCGCGGCCCAGGCCAGTGCATCGGGCGCTGCCAGCGCCGCGCCGCAGCCCGGCATTGCCATTCCGCCCAAGGCCGCCGCCAGTTCCGCGCCGGCGGCCGGCAATGCCGCCGCCGCATCGGCCACGCCGGGAACCCTGGTCCAGATCGGCGCCTACAAGAACCGGGAAACCGCCGAAGCCCGTTGGGCCAGCGCCGCTTCGCGCTACAGCGCGCTTTCCGGCCAGCGCCACGTCGTCGTCGAGGGTCAGGCCGATATCGGCACGGTGTTTCGCCTGCAGATCCTGGCGGGCAGCAATGATGGTGCCCGGACGCTGTGCGCCAGGCTGAAGGGGCAGGGGCTGGACTGCCAGGTCAAGTAGCCTCCGGCTATCCACACTGGCAGGTGCCCGCGCGCTTGCGAAAGCGGCGCATTGCTGCGACTTTGCGCAAATGACTCCCGCGATTTTCGGCCTGTCCGGGCCGGCGCTCACAGCCGACGAGCGTGCCTTCTTCGGCGAGGCCGATCCCGCGGGCTATATCCTGTTCGGGCGCAACGTCGAAAGCCGCGAGCAGCTTCGCGCGCTGACCGATAGCCTGCGCGCCATCCACGGGCGCGAGCGGCTGCTGATCTCGATCGATCAGGAAGGCGGGCGGGTCGCGCGGATGAAGCCGCCGATATGGCCGGCCTATCCTCCGGGCGAGGCGTTCGACCGGCTATATGAGATCGCCCCGACGAGCGCGATCGCGGCGGCGGCAGCCAATGCCGAATTGCTCGGCAGGGATCTCGCCGAAGTCGGCATCACCTGCACCCATGCACCGGTGCTCGATGTCCGTCAGCCGGGTGCGCACGACGTGATCGGCGACCGTGCCTATGGCTACGAACCGTTGCGGGTCGCCGCGATCGGGCAGGCAGTGCTCCACGGCCTCGCACGCGCCGGAGTGGTCGGGACGATCAAGCACATGCCGGGCCACGGCCGAGCGCTCTGTGATACGCACAAGGCGCTGCCCACTGTTACCGCGACCGAGGAAGAACTCGAAATCGACATTGCGCCATTCCGCGCGCTCTGCACCGCGCCGATCGGGATGACTGGTCACTTGCTGTTCACCGCCTGGGATGCGGAGAATCCGGCGACTCTGTCACCCTTCGTGATTGGGGAAATCATCCGTAAGCGGATCGGTTTCGACGGACTGCTGCTGACCGACGATCTCGACATGGAGGCGCTCTCCGGAACGGTGCCCGAGCGCGCGGATCGGGCGATTGCCGCAGGCTGCGACATTGCGCTCAACTGCTGGGCAAAAATGGACGATATGGTTGGCATAGCCAACACTTTGCCGACAATGCCTGCCAAGACCGCCGCACGGCTCGATCACGCGCTTGCCGCGACCGAGAGTTGCCAGCTCGACGGCAGAGACTGGCCTGGCCTGCTGGCCAAGCGCGATGCGCTGCTGGCCCTGGCGGAGGCGGCATGACCGAGATCATTCAGGATTCGGTGCTAGCCTCGGGCAACCCGGAAGAATGGGAAGGCGTTGCCGTGGCGGCGAGCGA
>JAYRPK010000144.1:0-17466 GCA_041911195.1 Novosphingobium sp.
CACCCATTGTTCCGGCCAGGTCGCGCCCACTGGCAAGGCCGAGCGGGTGGGGGACCATTACCGGCTCTCGGGCCGCTACATTTTAGCCACAGGCAGCCCGCGCGCAAACTGGCTGGTCGGCGGCTACCTGCTGCACGACAAAGGGGAGCCGGTGCTGGACGAGAACGGCCAGCCCACGCTGCTCTGGGCCCTGGTGCCGCGTTCGGGGGTGAACTTCCTCGGCAACTGGGACGTGCTGGGCCTGCGCGGTACCGGCAGCGTCGATTTCGAAGTGCCCGAGCAACTGGTGCATCAGGACTTCACCTTCAACGTCGGCAATCCGGTGCCCAAGCGGGGCGGCGCGCTCTACCGCATGGGCTTCATGGCCTTTTCCTGCATTTCGCACGGCGCCTTCGCGCTGGGTGCGGCGCGGCGGATGCTCGACGAATGGGGCAAGTTCGCCCGCGAAAAGGATCGCGGCCCCGGCATGAAGCTGCGCGACATGCAGACCTTCCAGCGCGACTATGCCCAGGCCTATACCGACCTTGCCTCGGCCGAGTGCTGGATGAAGGACGTCTATGCGCGGCTTTACGATGCGGCGGTGGCGGGCACAGTGACGCCGCAGATGCAGATGGACGGCAAGATCAGCGGCAGCCACGCCTATGCCACCGCCATGCGCGTGGCCAACGCCGCCTATGCGGCATCGACCACCACCGGCCTGCGCAAGGGCTGCCCGATCCAGCGCTTCTTCCGCGACATCACCGGCGGCAATGCGCATGTGCTGACGGGCGAGATGTCGTGGATCGAGGCGGGCCGGGTGCTGGGGGGAGTTGAGGGGGCTTCGGTCTATTTCTGACCTGGGGTAACCGGCGCCTTCAATCCCCGGGATCGATGGAAATCCCGCTGCGTTCCAACTCCTCAATCAGCACCGGCACACCCATGGTGCAGCTATGGATGCCGAGCACGCTGACCAATTGCAGCACTTCCATGATCTCCTCCTTGCTCGCGCCGTAGCCCAGGGCGTTGCGGATGTGCTGGCGCAGGCCGGGCTCGTAGAGGTGAGTGGTGGCGGCATCGATGGCGATGTAGATCAGCTCCTTGACCTTGGGCTCCAGCACCCCGCTTTCCCAGGGCACCGAGGAGAACTGCAGATAGGCCTTGAAAAAGGCCGGATCGAGCGCGAGCAGCCCATCCCAGAAGTCGCTCCAGTAGCCGCGCTTGGCGATGAAATCGGCCTTGAGTTCGGCGCGTTCGCCGAAGAATTCCCGTCCCATGTGTGGCCTCGTTTTGGTTGGATCGAAGACGCGATAGCATGGCGGCGGCGCAAGCGCATCGCCGTGGTGTGGGGAAGTAGCGGACTGTGAACAGTGGTACCAAGTTTTGGTAACCAATCGGCCATGGCCGCGAAAAACACCTCCATCGCCCTGGGCAAGCCTTTCACCGACTTCGCCCGCCGCAAGGTCGAAAGCGGCGAGTTCGGATCGACCAGCGAGGTCGTGTGCGAGGCGATGCGGCAATATATGGCCGAGGACGCGCGGATCGAGGCGCTGCGGCGAGAGATTCAGAAGGGCATCGATAGCGGACTGGCGCGGCCGTTCGATTGGGACGCCTTCATGGAACGCAAGTTCGGCCCGGCGGACGATGCGTGAGATCGTCCTCCGGCCCGAGGCCGAGGGCGATGTCGAGGACATTTCCGACTATGCCATCGACCAATGGGGCCACGAACAGGCGCGGCGCTATGTCGAAGATCTGCGCGCGGCGATAGAGCGGCTGGCAATCAGCGCGTTGCGCCATCCGCTCTACGACGCGGTCTGGCCCGGCCTTCGCCGTAAGCGCAGCGCGATGCATCACATCTATTATCTCGTGGCGGACGACCGGGTGGAGATTGTCCGGATCATCCACGTCCTGCGCGATCCAGGGCGGCATTTGAAGGTGGATGAATGGCGGGAATGACTTCGGTGAATCTGTGATATGTGGGGGTGATTGCACCTGTCACCGTAACCACCACGCTGTCACCGTAACCACGGCTACGGTGAGTAGGTGCGGCGTAGGCTATCGATAGCGACCTAACGCTTGAACTGCTGCAGCAAAAACGATCACGGTTCGCCGACAATCGCCTAACGCACGATGTTCATTATCGCCAGCAAGGTTTCCATCCTTCGCAAGGGCGGCCAGGCGATAGCTCTTACGTTTGGGCCATGCTTGGCGCGCCAACTTTAAGGCGCAAATCATTTCATTAGGAAATGGCTCACAATCGGCAGCCTCACAGGCTGCATGGAGAAACCCTACATCAAACTCGGCGTTGTATGAAACCATAGGAAGATCCGAGACAAAGGCACGAAATTCGGCGAGAGCAAGCGAAAGTTCAGTGCCGTCTAGGTCAACCATTCTCTGATTGATCCCAGTAAGGTCAGTAATGCGTTGGGGCAAAGGGCTCTTAGGTTTTATGAGCGTCTGGAACGTCTCATGCCGTTCGTGGTCGCGTTTGACCAGGATTGCGCCTATTTCGATGATCTCATGTCTCTCAGCTTTAAGACCTGTCGTTTCGAGATCAAAAACGACGAACCGTTCAGGCAACATGGCGAGTTGGTTGCTGATTTGACGTGGCTCACTCTTACCGCGCGCGATCAGCCAAATGACCACGCCAATAACCAGCGCGGCAACCGCGTTGTCCATTGTATTTACCCCGTGTTCAAATTAATTGGGCCACGGGGTGGATAATACAATAAAAAATTCAATACACCCGCTTCTTCGGCTTGATGTACTCCACATCGTCCGTCAGCGTGAACTCGTGCACCGGGCGGTAGTCGATGCGGACTTCGCCGCCCTTGCCGCCCCAGCCGTTGAACCAGGCCGCGGTGTGCTTCATCCATTCCTTGTCGTTGCGGTCGGGGAAGTCCTCGTGGGCGTGGGCGCCGCGCGATTCCTTGCGGTTCTGGGCGCCGTGCAGGGTCACGGTCGCCTGGCTGATCAGGTTGTCGAGCTCCATCGTCTCGATGAGGTCGCTGTTCCAGATCAGGCCGCGGTCGGAGACGTGGAGGTCTTCCATGCGCTTGTAGGTTTCGGCGAGCTTCGCCTTGCCTTCGACCATCAGCTCGTCGGTGCGGAACACGGCGGCGTGCGCGGTCATGGTGCGCTGCATCTCCAGCCGCACCTGGGCCGTCGGCGAGCCGCCCTTGGCGTTGCGGAAATGATCGAGGCGAGTGAGTGCGAGGTCGGCCGAATCCTTGGGCAGTTCGGCATGGGCCGACTGCGGCTTGATCGTGTCCCTCAGGCGGTGGCCGGTGGCGCGGCCGAAGACGACGAGGTCGATCAGCGAATTCGAGCCCAGGCGGTTGGCGCCATGGACCGAGACGCAGGCTGCCTCGCCCACCGCGAACAGGCCGGGGACGACCGTTTCCGGATTGCCGTCGGCGCCGATGGTGACGACTTCGCCGTGGTAGTTCGTCGGGATGCCGCCCATGTTGTAGTGCACGGTCGGCACCACGGGGAGGGGCTGGCGGGTCAGGTCGACGCCGGCGAAGATCTTGCCGCTCTCGGTGATGCCGGGCAGGCGTTCGGCCAGCACTTCGGGTGCGATGTGATCGAGGTGGAGGTAGATGTAGTCCTTGTTCGGGCCGACACCGCGGCCTTCACGGATTTCCATGGCCATCGAGCGGGAGACGACGTCGCGGCTGGCGAGGTCCTTGGCGCTGGGCGCATAGCGCTCCATGAAGCGCTCGCCTTCGCTATTGGTCAGGTAGCCGCCTTCGCCGCGCGCGCCCTCGGTGATGAGCACGCCCGCGCCATAGATGCCGGTCGGGTGGAACTGGACGAATTCCATGTCCTGCAGCGGCAGGCCGGCGCGCAGCACCATGCCGCCGCCGTCGCCGGTGCAGGTGTTGGCCGACGTGGCGGTGAAATAGCAGCGGCCATAGCCGCCGGTCGCCAGCACCACCGCCTTGGCGCGGAAGCGGTGGATCGAGCCGTCATCCATGCATAGGGCGATGACGCCCCGGCATTCGCCGTTCTCCATGATCAGGTCGATGGCGAAGTATTCGATGAAGAAGTCCGCGTCGTACTTCAGCGACTGCTGGTAGAGCGCGTGAAGCATGGCGTGGCCGGTGCGGTCCGCCGCGGCGCAGGTACGCTGCACCGGCGGGCCTTCGCCCATGTTCTGCATGTGGCCGCCGAACGGCCGCTGGTAGATCGTGCCGTCGGCATTGCGGCTGAAGGGCACGCCGGCGTGCTCCAGCTCGTAGACGGCGGCAGGCGCCTCACGCACCATGTATTCGATGGCGTCCTGGTCGCCCAGCCAGTCAGACCCCTTTACGGTGTCGAACATGTGCCAGGTCCAGTGATCGGGCGTGTTGTTGGTCAGCGAGGCGGCGATGCCGCCCTGCGCCGCCACTGTGTGGCTGCGGGTGGGGAACACCTTGGTGATGCAGGCCGTCTTCAGGCCCGCCTCGGCGCTGCCCATGGTGGCGCGCAGGCCCGAGCCGCCGGCGCCGACGACGACAGTGTCATAGGTGTGGTCGATGATCTTGTAGGCAGGAGCGGACATTAAGCAGCGCCTCCCAGCGCGAGGCGGACAATGCAGAACAGGCCGAAGGCGGCCCCGGCAAAGGTGGCGAGATTGAGCAGGGCGAGGCAGGCGAACTTGTTGGCGGGGGTGTGGACATAGTCCTCCATCGCCACCTGCATGCCGATGCGAGCATGCCAGAACGTGCTGATCACCAAGAGGCCCATGGCGCAGGCAGGAACCGGCCGGGCGATCCATTCGTGGACCGTGGTGTAGCTCATGTTCGGCAGCATCAGCAGCGAGGCGAGCAGCCAGACGCCCAGCACCAGGTTGCCGATCGCGGTGAAGCGCTGCACCAGCCAGTGGTGCGCGCCGCTGTGCGAGGATCCCAGCGCGCGGACGCGGCCGATGGAAGTTCCGTTACCCATGGTGCGGCGTCCTTACAGGAAATAGACCGCGGCCCAGAAGCCGCCGGTGAACAGGATGGCGAGCAGCGGCGAGAGCACCGACCACAGCGCGTTGGATTTGAGCTCGAAGCCCGCGCCCATATCGAGCACGAAGTGCCGAAGCCCCGAAGCGACATGGGTGAAGAAGGCCCAGGTCAGCCCGACCAGGATGACCATGCCATACCAGCTCGATGCCTGTTCGTGGAATTTCGCATAGGCTTCCGGGCCTGCGGCCAGCGTGCCCAGCCAGCACAGCAGGGTGCCGAGGCCGACCACCGCAAGCCCGTTGCCGGTGACGCGGTGCATGATCGATGTGAACATCGCCGGGCCCCAGCGCCAGATCTGCAGGTGTGGCGAAAGTGGGCGGCTGCCGGGTGCGGCCATTGGTGCGGTCCCCTGAATTGTGGATGCCGGTTCCCTTAGCCAAAATGGGCGAGGGCGCAAGCGGCTGGGCACGATTTGCGGCCTGGATCGGTTCCGGCGCTTGATGGCCTTGGCCGGCCCGGTGGTCGCGGTTAAGAGACCGCCATGCCCGATCCAGCCGCTATCGCCTTGATGCTCGCTGCTTCCGCCCTGGCCAGGCCCCAACCGGAAGCCGCTCCATCGCCGTCCACTATCGCATCCGCCTGCGCTGGCCGCGAAGGCTGGGAAGACCCCGCACCGCCTGCACGCATTTTCGGCAATACCTGGTATGTCGGCACTTGCGGGATTACCGCCCTGCTTGTCACTTCGCCGCGCGGCCATGTGCTGATCGACGGCGGAATGCCCAATTCTGCGGGAAAGGTGGCAGCCAATATCGAAGCGCTTGGCTTTGCCCTGCGCGATGTTCGCTGGATCGTCTCCACGCATGAGCATTACGATCATGTGGGCGCACTGGCCGAACTCAAGCGGATGACGGGCGCAAGAGTGGCGGCATTGCCGAAGGCGGCGGCAGTCCTGCGCAGCGGCCGGCCCGACGCGGAAGATCCCCAGTTCGAGCTGCTGCAGCAGCAACCGATCGCGGCAGTTGCGGTCGATCGTGTCATGCGTGACGGCGAAAGGCTGGTCCAAGGTCCGCTCAGGCTGACTGCGCATGCGACCCCGGCCCATTCGCCCGGCTCGACCAGCTGGACCTGGAGATCGTGCCAGGGCCGCACCTGCCAGACCATCACTTATGCCGACAGCGCGACGACGATTTCCGCCGAGGTCTATCGCTTTTCCGCGCATCCGCAGAGGGTTGCACAGGTCAGGCGCGGATTGGCGGCCATCGCTTCGCTGCCTTGCGGCATCCTTGTAACGCCGCATCCCTCCGCAAGTGGCCTGTTCGATCGTTTCGCAAGCGGCGCATTGGCCGACCCGGGCGCCTGTGCGGCCTATGCGCGACGGGCGCTCGATCGCTTCGAGAACCGGCTGGCCAGCGAAGCAGGTGGGAAATGAGCTGGAAACTGACGGCGCTCGCGTCGCGCGAAATGGTCGAGGCGGCGCTGCTGGCGCATGAGGAGGCCTTCGACTGGGATCACGACGTGGTCCTGTCGGGCAGCGAGATCGCCGACGACAGGCCGGAAGAATGGCGGCTAGAGGCCTATCTGCCAAGAAAGCCCCTCGCGGCCGACAAGGCCGCACTGGCCGCGCTGTTCCCGGCGCCGGCGCCCAAACTCGTCGCCGAGCAACTGCCTGATGCCGACTGGGTGACCGAGAGCCAGCAAGGTCTCGAGCCGATCCGCGCCGGGCGGTTTCATGTCCGAACGCCGGATCATCCGGCGCCTGCCGGGGCCGGCCTCGTCCGGTTCGTCATCCCCGCCAGCCAGGCCTTTGGCACCGGCCAGCATGCGACGACCTCGGGCTGCCTCGCCATGCTCGACCGGATGAAGGCCAGCGGGCTGGTGGCGCGCAACATGGCCGATATCGGCGCGGGAACCGGCCTTCTCGCTTTCGCGGCGATGCACCTGTGGCCGCGCGCGCTGGCAACCGCGAGCGACATCGATCCGGTCTGCTTCGATGTCATTGCCGGCAATGCGCGGCTCAATGGCATCGCCCTGGGCGCGGGGGGAGGGGAGCTTACGGTCACCCTGGCCGACGGCATGGCCAGCCCGCTGATCGCGGCGCGCGGGCCCTATGACCTGGTCATGGCCAATATCCTGGCTGGCCCGCTGATCGAACTGGCGCCGGACTTCGCCCGGGCCTTGGTGCCGGGAGGCAGCCTGTTGCTGTCCGGCCTGCTGGTGACCCAGGAAGCCCAGGTGCGTGCCGCCTGCCGGCGCGCTGGATTGCGGCTTGCGGCGCGGATGACGCGGGGGGACTGGGCAGTGCTGTGGCTGAGGAAGCGGCGGCGGACAAGCAATTGCTAACCATTCTGCGTTAAGCACCAGGGCATGGGTCTTGTCGCGAAATCAAGCCTGCAACAGGGGCAGCGGTCGTTCAACCGCCTGCGGCTGGGGCTGCCCGCGTCGCTGATCCTGACCCACGAGCGCAGTGCCTGCACGCTCGAGAACATTTCCTCGACCGGCGCCTGCATCCGCGTGGAATCGCCAATCGCCAAGGGCAGCACCGCCGTGCTGTGTTTTCACCTGCTGCGCCTTTACGCGGTGGTGATGTGGTCGCGCGGCGAACTGTGCGGGCTGCGGTTCGAAAGCCCGGTCGAGCGCGAGGACATGCAGGGTTTCCTGTGGATCGTGCAGAATCGCGAGGAATACGACCGGATCTGCCGCGAGGACCTGCTGGAAGCCGCCTCGACCGGCTTCGGCCGCTGACCCAGCCTATTGCATCCGCAAGGGTTTGATGAACAGGGTTAGCGGGGCAATCGCGGTGCAAGCGAAGCCCAGCAGCCAGAACGCATCGACATAGGACAGCATCAATGCCTGCCGGCCCACTTCGATCTCGAACCGGCTGAGCGGACCGCCGGCGACGAAATCCAGCCAGGGCATCAACCAGGCCACGATCGGGGAATCGGGGCGCAGGTGTTCGACCAGGTGCGAATGGGCGACGGCCTCGCCGCGCAGGGTGTAGGTCTGCAGGATCGATATGCCGACCGAGCCGCCCAGGTTGCGGATCAGCGAATTGAGCGCGGCACCCTCGTAACGAAAACGCGGCTCGAGTGTCGCGAAGATGACCGAGGCGATCGGCACGAACATCAGTCCCACGCCCAGTCCCTGGATAAAGCCCGAGGACATGATCAGCCAGGAGTCCATGTCGAGCGTGGCGCCCGCCATCATGTAGTTGGACGCCGCCAGGCACATCAGCCCGGAAAACAGCAGGTAACGCACGTCGAAACGCACGATCAGCCGGCCGACGACAAGCATGGTCGCCAAGGTCCCGATCCCGCGCGGCATCAGCACCATGCCCACGGTGACGATCGGGTAATTCATCAGATTGGCGAGCATCAGGGTATTCACCGCCATGACGCCGAAGATCACCATGCCCAGGAAGAAGCCGAAGATCGAGCCGAACAGGTAGTTGCGGTCGGCAAAGATGCGCGGATCGACGAAGGGGTGCTCGCTGGTCAGCGAATGGACCAGGAACAGGTAGAAGGCAAAGGCGGCGGTCATGGCTTCGATCCAGATCTCGTAGGAATCGAACCAGTCCAGGATCTGTCCGCGATCGAGCATCAACTGGAACGCGCCCACCGCCACGGCGAGCGAGGCGAAGCCGATGGCGTCGAACCGCTCGCGCCGGCCGTGCTCGGTTTCCTCCATGGCCGAGATCAGCCCGAGGAACGCGACGATCCCCACCGGGACATTGATGAAGAACACCCAGCGCCAGTTCAGGTATTCGGTGATGAGGCCGCCCAGTACCGGTCCGAGAATGGGGCCTAGCACTGCTCCCATTCCCCAGATCGCCATGGCGGGCCCGTGCCGTTCGGGCGGGTTGATGTCGATCATCGTCGCTTGCGTGAGCGGCAGCAGTGCCGCGCCCAGCATGCCCTGCAACAGGCGAAACGCCACCAGCTGTCCGAAATCGGCGGCAAGCCCGCACAGCGCCGAGGCCAGGGTAAATCCGCCGACCGAAAGCACCAGGATCCGCTTCTTGCCGAACCGCGAGGCGAGCCAGCCCGATAGCGGCGTGAAGATCGCCGCCATGACGATGTAGCTGGTCAGCACCCAGCCGATCTGCTCGCGCGAGGCGGACGTGCTGGCCTGCATGTGCGGCAGCGCCACATTGGCGATGGTCGAATCGAGCTGGGTCATGAACCCCGCTGCCAGAGCGAAAGTCATGATCAGGCGCCGGGTCGCGGGGGGAGGGTAGGCTGCGTTCACACAGTCCCGTCAGGATGCGGCGGCGATGGCATGGCCCTTCCATAAGGCCATTCGCGTGTCAGGGAAGGCCCTGACAATCCAGCGTCCGGTTGCTAGCAATCGCCATCATGCCCGCACTCTACGACACCATCGGCATCGATTATGCTGCGCTGCGCAAACCCGACCGCCGCATTGCGGCCCGGATCGATGATGCCCTGGGCCAAGCCCGCACGGTTCTGAACGTGGGTGCCGGCGCGGGTTCCTACGAACCGGAAGGGCGTGAAGTGACCGCCCTTGAACCATCCGCCGAGATGAGCCGCCAGCGCACTCGTCCCGCCGCCTATGTCGTCCAGGGGCGCGCGGAAGCATTGCCATTCGCGGACAAGCACTTCGACGCGGCGATGGCGGTGCTGACTGTCCACCACTGGTCCGACCAGGCGCTTGGTCTGCGCGAAATGCGGCGGGTGACCAGGGGGCGCATCGTCATCCTGACATTCGATGCCCATTTCGGCGGCTTGTGGCTGGCCGACTACATCCCGGAAATTGCCGAGCTCGATCGCCGGCAAATGCCGGACATGGCGGAATATGGGCGCTGGCTGGGCCCGGTGCGGATCGAGCCGGTCCCGATACCGCACGATTGCACCGCCGGCTTCCTCGCCGCCTATTGGCGCCGGCCTGCGGCCTACCTCGACGAGCGGGTGAGATCGGCGATCTCGTCATTCTGGATGATCGGCGATGTGTCGCCGGCGCTGGAACGGCTGGAACGCGACCTCGCGAGCGGAGCCTGGCACCAGCGATACCAGGCGCTGCTGGAGCGCGAGCACTGTGATTGCGGCTATCGCCTGGTAATCAGCGAAGGGGAGTAGCCCTTCCGCTCAGCTTTCCAGCTGCCTCAGCAGGCTCCTGACGTCGCCGTCCATATCGGCGTCGCGCTGGCGAAGGTCCTCGATCAGACGCACCGCGTGGATCACCGTCGAGTGATCGCGCCCGCCGAACTTGCGGCCGATTTCCGGATAAGAGCGCGGCGTCAGCACCTTGGCGAGGTACATCGCCACCTGGCGTGGGCGCACCACGGCGCGGGCGCGGCGCTTGCTGGCCATTTCGGTGCGGTCGACCCGGTAGAACTGGCAGACCGTGCGCTGGATCTCGTCGATGGTGATGCGCCGGCGGTTGGCCGAAAGGATGTCGGTGAGCTGTTCCTCGGCCAGTTGCAGCGAGACCGGCTGGCCGGTGAGCTGGGCATAGGCGATCAGCTTATTGAGGCCGCCGACCAGCTCGCGCACGTTGCGGTTGATCGTGCGAGCGAGGAAGTCGATGACATCGGAAGGCACTTCGGCCGGGGTGAAGCGGGCGAGGCGGTGCTCGAGGATCGACTTGCGCAGCTCGATATCGGCCGGCTGAATATCGGCGACAAGGCCCATCGACAGGCGGGACAGCAGTCTCTGCTCGACTCCGTCGAGCGCCTGAGGCGCGCGATCGGCGGCGAAGACCAGCCGCTTGCCTTCGGCCAGCAGCGCATCGATCGTGTAAAGCAGCTCTTCCTGCGCGCTGGCCTTGCCGATGATGAACTGGATATCGTCCACCAGTAGCAGGTCGAAGCCGCGCAGCCGGGTCTTGAACTCGATCATCTGGTTCTGGCGCAGCGCCTGGACGAATTCGACCATGAAGCGCTCTGCCGAGCAGTAGAACAGCCGCGCGCGCGGGTGCGCTGCGAGATAGGCGTGACCGATGGCATGGAGCAGGTGAGTCTTGCCCTGGCCGGTCGCCGCCTTGAGATAGAGCGGGGCGAACTGCGGCACTTCGGTGGCCGCCATGCGCTGCGCCGCGTTCGATGCCAGCACATTGGCTGCGCCGGTGACGAAGGTGGTGAAGGTCAGCGACGGGTCGAGCCCGATCGAGCCCTGGCCGATGCCACCATATTCGGCGCCGCCGATTTCCAGCATGCCGCTGTCGGGGATGGCGGGGGCGCCGTCATTGGCGGCGCGACGGGAAGCCCCCCCGTTGCCAAGGCGCAGCTCGGGCAGGTGGCGCCGGCCCGGGTGGACCGATATGCGCACATTGCGCACGTCGGACCGCGCGATCTTCCAGGCCAGCGACAGCCGGTCGGCGAAGCGGTCGGTCACCCAGTTGGCCGAGAATTCGGTCGGCAGGAACAGGTCCAGCGTGCCGGTTTCCTTGCAGAAATTGCCCAACTGGATCGGCTTGATCCATTGGGTGAAGAGTTGCTGTCCCAGATCCTTGCGCAGGCCCAGGCAGATATCCGCCCAGTCCGCAGCCAGATCCAGCGCATCCTTGTCATCGCTCATCTTTGAGCTGCCCACTTGTGCTTTCGAGCTAGCAACCGGACCACGCGCGTCAAAATCGGTCGAAATCGACACCCGGCCATGCTCCCCCGAAAACGCCCCATCCCTGATCGCACCGGGCAAATCCGGCGCGCACGACTTTCGTCCTGCTCCGAACCCCCCGGCCGAAACGCATGACGCAACACTGTGACTTGAAGCCCGCCGCACGAGCGCTGCGGACAGCTGGACTTATGGTCGGTTTTGCCGTGAGAGCAAGGCGGGGAATGTAAAAAAAATGTAATTTTTGACGCTTGACAGGCCAAGACTGGCGGAAATGGCGGAGAGGAAAATTAACCTCTGGGAAGCCATAGATTTTTTGCCGAGACCCCCTCGCGAATCGCGCGTTTCCGACACTTTCCACAGGCACGTGTTTGCCTGGCCAACCGGCTAACGAAAACGGCCGGAGGATCGCCCCCGGCCGTGTTCCGTATTCGTCCCTAATGCTGAACAGATGATCAGCGAATCACCTGCGAATCAGAGCGCGGCAACTCGCTTGGTCAGCCGCGACAGCTTGCGCGCGACGGTGTTCTTGTGGAGCACGCCGCGGGCAACGCCGCGAGCCATTTCCGGCTGTGCTTCCTTCAGCGCGGCGGCGGCTGCCGCCTTGTCGCCGCCCTCAAGCGCGCTTTCCACTTTCTTGACGAAAGTGCGGATGCGGCTGACACGCGCGGTGTTGATGTCAGCGCGGCGGTTGTTGCGGCGGATACGTTTGCGGGCTTGCGGCGTGTTGGCCATGTTTGTCCTGATCAGTTGCTGAAAAGCGGACGAATCCGCCGGAAAGCGCGGCCCTTAGCTTCGGGTCCGGCCCCCGTCAACCTTCCTTACTTCTGGCACTTGCCGCACCAGAAGGTGCTGCGACCGCCCTGGACCATGCGGCTTACGGTCCCACCGCAGGCACATCCGTCGCCCTCGCGGCCATAGACTCGCCAGGAAGCGGCGAAATAGCCCAGTTCGCCGTTGGGCTGGGCATAGTCGCGGATGGTCGATCCGCCGGCGGCGATGGATTCTTCCAGCACCTGCTTGATCGCTGGCACCAGCCGCCCGATCGCCGCGCGGCCGATCGAGCCGGCCTCGCGGTCGGGTCGGATATGCGCGCGATGCAGCGCCTCGCAGACGTAGATGTTGCCAAGCCCAGCGACGATTCGCTGGTCGAGCAGCAGGGGCTTCACTGGTGCGATGCGGCCGGCGAAGGCTTTGGCGAGGTGGGCGGCGGTCAGATCCTCGCCCAGCGGCTCCGGGCCGAGCGCGGCGAAAGGGCCGAAGCTGCCCAGCGCTTTGGTTGCGACGAGGTCGACCGAGCCGAACCGGCGCGCGTCGTTCAGTGCCAAGACATGGCCCGAGCCCGTCTCGATCACGAGGTGGTCGTGCTTGTCGGGAGTGTCGGGCTCGATCCGCCAGCGGCCGGACATGCCGAGATGAAAGATCATGGTGCTGCCCCGGTCGGTATGGACAAGACCGTATTTGGCGCGGCGGCCCAGCGCCGTGACTCGCGCACCGGTCAGCACCTGCACCAGATCGGGCGGGAAGGGGCGGCGCAGGTCAGGCCGGTTGACCTGGACGCGGGCAATGCGCTCGCCTTCAAGATAACGCGCCAATCCTCTGACGGTGGTTTCGACTTCGGGTAACTCGGGCATGAAGTATCCCTTACCGGCTTTGCGCTCCGCTGAAACTCCCCTAAGGCGCGGCGCTATGAGCGAGCAGGTTTCCTTCGGCTACGAAGAAGTGTCACCCGAGGAAAAGACCCGGCGGGTAGGCCAGGTGTTTTCCAGCGTGGCGAGCAAGTACGACGTGATGAACGACGCCATGTCGGGTGGCCTGCACCGGCTGTGGAAGGACCGCTTCGTGCGCCGGGTGAAGCCGCGCCCGGGCGAAGCGATTCTCGATATGGCCGGCGGCACCGGCGACATCGCCTTCCGCCTTGCCGCCGCGGGTGCGGAAGTGACTGTCTCCGACATCAATCAGGACATGCTCGACGCCGGCATCGAACGCGCGCTGGACCGGGGCATCGATGGCCTCGTCTGGTCGCGCCAGAACGCCGAGGAGCTGGCTTTCCCCGACCGCATGTTCGATGCCTATACCATCGCCTTCGGCATCCGGAACGTCACTCGCATCGACAAAGCCCTGGCCGAGGCATACCGCGTGCTCAAGCACGGCGGCCGCTTCTTCTGCCTTGAATTCTCGACCACCGAATGGCCGGGTTTCGGCGAGGTCTACGATGTCTATTCGCACAAGGTGGTACCCAAGCTGGGCAAGGCCATCGCCGGCGACGAGGAGAGCTATCGCTACCTGATCGAATCGATCCGCCGCTTTCCGAAGATGCGCGAGTTCGAGGCGATGATCCGCAAGGCGGGCTTCGCCAATACCAAGGTCGAGCCGATCCTGGGCGGGCTGGTAGCGATCCATTCGGGCTGGAAGATTTGACCCGCCCTGCCACCCACATCCTGCGCCTGCTGGGCTGGGGCCGCACGCTCGCCAAACATGGCGCGCTGCGGATCATCGAGCAGGGGCATTCGACGCCCGCTCCGGTGCGGCGCCTGTGCCGGCTGGCGCGGCTCGGCGCCTTCCAGCCGCGCGAGCCCGACTATTCGCGCGCCTTCCAGGCGATCGGCCCGGCGGCGATCAAGCTGGGGCAGGCGCTGGCGACCCGGCCGGACCTGGTTGGGGTGGACGCCGCGCGCAACCTGCTGATGCTGCAGGACAGCCTGCCGCCGGTTCCCTTCGAGCAGATCCGCCGCGAGATCGAAGGCAGCTTTGGCCGCCCGATCGATGCGCTGTTCGCCAGCATCGAGCCCGATCCGGTCGGCGCGGCCTCGGTCGCCCAGGTGCATCGCGCCGTCACCAGCGAGGGGCGCCAGGTCGCGGTCAAGGTGCTGCGCCCCGGCATTCGCGACAAGCTTGCCCGCGATATCGAGACCTACGAATGGGCCGCCGCCCAGGTCGAGGGGCTGGGCGGGGAGCTGGCCAGGCTGCGGCCGCGCGCGGTGATCGCCAATTTCCGCCGCTGGACCGCGCGCGAGCTGGATCTGCGGCGCGAGGCGGCTTCGGCTTCCGAGCTGGCCGAAGCGATGCAAGCCTTCGAAGGCTTTCGCGTGCCGTCAGTCGATTGGGATCGAACCAACGGCTCGGTGCTGACCATCGACTGGATCGACGGCATCAAGATTTCCGACAGCGCGGCGCTGCAGGCGGCCGGGCATGACTTGCCCGTGATCGCCCGGCGGCTGGTGCTGGCCTTCCTCACTCAGGCGATCCGCGCCGGCTATTTCCATGCCGACCTGCACCAGGGGAACCTGTTCGTCGAAGAGGACGGCATCATCGCCGCGATCGATTTTGGCATCATGGGCCGGATCGACCGGCGCGCGCGCCAGTGGCTCGCCGAAATCCTCTACGGCCTGACCACCGGCAATTACCGCCGCGTCGCGGAAATCCATTTCGAGGCGCAATATGTGCCCGCGCATCACAATGTCGAGGAATTCGCCACGGCCCTGCGCGCGGTGGGAGAGCCGATGCGCGGCAAGCCGGTGAGCGAGCTTTCGGTTGGCCAGATGCTTGACGGGCTGTTCGCCATCACCCGCGATTTCGACATGCAGACCCAGCCGCACCTGCTGCTGCTGCAGAAGACCATGGTCATGGTCGAGGGGCTGGCCACCCAGCTCGATCCCGGCATCAACATGTGGGACGTTTCCGGGCCCTTCGTGCAGCGCTGGATTCGCGACGAACTGGGGCCCGAGGCGGCGCTGGCCGATCGCCTGCGCGAGGACGCACAGACTTTCCTGCGGCTGCCGGCGCTGATTCGCCGCATCGAGGAGAGATTTCCACCGAAGGGTGGTGCTCCGGCCGAACCGCCGCTTCCCGAAGTCGAGCTGATCCTGCAAAAGCGCGGCACACGGCGCGGCTGGCTGGGATATCTCCTCGCGCTGCTGGCAGGCGGGGGATTGGCATGGGCGGCGATGCATCAGGGATGGCTGGGATAGGGCAAGACACGGCTCCCGCCTGGGACCGCTTCACCGATTGGTCAAAGCTGCCGGCCCGGCTGCTGCTGGCCGTGCTTGTCTGCCTGCTTGCCGCATCGGCTCTGGTGCCGATCAAGGCCGGCGTGCAGAAAGTTGCCACCAACAACATGTTCGAGGCCGCGGTCCAGTCCGGTGGCGGGCCGGCGCGGGAGCGCGACGAGGACCTGGCGCTCTACGACATTGCGATCGAGCGCATCCGCAAAGGCGAGAGCTATTATGCCTTCATCGCCGAAGAGCATCGCAAGGCGTTCTATCCTGTCCGTCCGGCTTTGGCCGTGCGGCTGCCTACTTTGGCATATGTCGAAGCCTGGATCGGCGTTCCGGGCACTTTTGCCGCGGCCATCGTCCTTATGCTGGCGACGGTCATGGCCTGGTGGCGAAGGCTTGGCGAGGAGCCAGGTGGCCAGCGCTATCGCATTGTCGGCACGGCCTTGATCTTTGTCGGCGCTTCGTTGGGGGTGAACCAGTACTTTTTCGTGCTGCATGAACTGTGGGCGGGCATGCTGCTGGCGTTGGCTTTCGGGCTATATCGTCCCGGCAAATGGGTCTTGCCGCTGGTCTTCGCGGCAATGGCGCTGTCAATTCGCGAACATGCACTGCCATTCGTCCTGCTGATGGCGGCCATGGCCTTCTGGCGGCGCGACTGGAAAGAGGGCTCGGCCTGGGTGGCGCTTGCCGTTGTGTTCCTCGCGCTGCTTGGGGTGCACCTTTCAATCGTCACAGCGCAGCAGCTGCCCGGTGATCCGGAGGGGCCCAGCTGGCTGGCGCTGCGCGGGTTGAGCGGCTGGCTTTCCAACGTCGTGCTCTCCAGCAACCTGCGCACTTTGCCGCACTGGCTGGCCGGGCCGCTGGTGATCCTGTCGATTTTCGGCTGGGCGGGGTGGAAGTGCCCGGCCGGGCTGTTCGGCACGCTCTTGTTCCTCGGCTATGGCCTGCTGTTCATGGTCGCCGGGCGCGGCGACAATTATTACTGGGGCATGGTGATCACTCCGCCGATCCTGCTGGGGCTGGCATTCGTGCCGATGGCGGCAAAATCGCTTTTGCGCACCGCCCGTGGCGGAGTAAGGGCGAATTAACCAAACTTGGGGCAAAAGCGCCGGCGAATGACTGCACCGCGCATACTTCTGATCGTGGGCGGCGGAATTGCCGCCTACAAGGCCTGCGAACTCGTCCGCCTGATCCGCAAGGGCGGCGGCGAGGTCACTTGCGTGCTGACCGAGGGTGGCGCCAAGTTCGTCACCGCAATGGCGCTGGCGGCCTTGAGCGAGAATGCGGTCCACACCACGCTGTGGGACCTCAAGAACGAAGTCGAGATGGGCCACATCCAGTTGAGCCGCCAGGCGGACCTGGTCGTAGTCTGTCCGGCGACGGCGAACATGCTGGCCAAGATGGCCGCCGGCATCGCCGATGATCTTGCCACCACCGTGCTGCTGGCGACTGACAAGCCGGTGCTGGCGGTTCCGGCGATGAACGTGAAGATGTGGCAGCACGCATCGACCACGGGCAATGTCGCGGCGCTGCGCGCGGCCGGGGTCGAAGTGATGGAGCCCGACGAGGGGCAGATGGCCTGCGGCGAATACGGCCCCGGCCGCCTGCCCGAGCCGGTAGTGGTCTGGCGCCGCATTGCCGCGCTGCTGGGGATCGAGCCGGGTGAGGATTTCCTGCCGACGCTTGAATGGCTGGAATCGGGCGATCTTGCCGAATCGGAAGATACCGGGCTGGGCGGGCTTTCCGCCGGACTGGTCATCCGCAAGGCACCGGGCGAGCCGATCGAGGGCGAGGAATTCTTCGACGAGGAATTCCCGCCGGTGGACTTCGAGGCCGAGGAACCGGTGCCGCTCGACATGGGCGGGCCGATCCTTGCCCGCAAGGGCAAGGCCAAGTCTGCGCCGCCGACCGATCCCGATGCGATCAATCACCTGGTCGCACCCGAGCGGCAGAGCGCGCCCGAGCCGATCGCGGGCGATTCGTTCGCCG
>JAYRPK010000145.1:0-8636 GCA_041911195.1 Novosphingobium sp.
ACCGGGATGACCGACGGGGCACCCGCGAAATAGCGCTGGACGCTCCGCCAGTCTCTGCCATGCTGCGACCGGAGTTGGGAGACATGCGGATGGCGGCGGACAGGGTTATGGCGGGCGCTTGGCGTGCGATGGCTGTGCTGGCCTTCGTCTATGTCATGGCGGTCGTCGATCGCGTCATCCTGCAAATTCTCCTCCCCGGCATCAAGGAATCGATGGCCTTGTCCGATACGCAGGTTTCGCTGCTGCTGGGCTTTGCCTTTGCTTTCTGCTTTGCCTTTGCCGGCATCCCGCTGGGCGCGGCGGCGGACCGGTGGAATCGCCGCAACCTGCTGATCGTGGGTGTAGCGGGCTGGGGGCTTTCCACGGTCGCCTGCGGGCTCACGAGTTCCTTCTGGCAGTTCTTCGTCGCCCGCATGTTTGTTGGCGCCTTCGAGGGCGCGCTGGCGCCGGCGGCGATCTCGATGGTGGCCGACATGTTCCCGCCGGAAAAGCGCAGCCGGCCAACGGCGATCCTGATGGCCTGCGGCATGTTCGGCGGCGTGCTGTCGAACTTCATCGCTGCCGGCTTCCTCGCCTGGTTCGCGCATAATCCGCTCCCGGTCTTGCCGGGCTTCGGGGAACTGGCAGCATGGCAGGTCGCCTTGGTCGGCGCCGGAGCTGTCACCCTGATCGGCGTGCCGCTGCTGCTCATGGTGCGCGAGCCGGAGCGTGAGAGGCATGTTCCTGCCGCCGGCGGCTCGCAGGCCTTTGGCATGAAGCCCTATATCGCACGCCATGGCATGATGTTTTTTCTGCTGTTTTCGGCATTTACCTGCATCGCCCTGGCCGGCAACGGCGTCGGCATGTGGTGGCCTTTCGTATTCATGCGCAGCTTCGGCATGTCGCCGGCGGAGACCGGTGTGCTGCTGGGGCTCAATTCGATCGTCACCGGGTTGGTTGTCGCACTGGCAGGGGGCTGGGTGGGTGACTGGGCAGCGCGGCGGGACCCCGCTACAGGGCGCTTGAAGCTGCTTGCCGCCGCGCTGACAATCCAGGCCCTGGCCTTGGTGCCGCTGATCGATCCGCGCTCTCTGACAATCATTACCCTGGCCTTGACCCTGAACGTCATCGCCACGGGTTTTGCCGCGACGGCTGCCATGTCGCTGCTGCCCGGACTGGTGCCGCCGCAATGGCGCGGGCGGCTGATCGCGGCCTACCAGTTCATCGGCAACCTGGTCGGCTTCGGCCTTGGCCCGACGCTGGTCGCCATGGTGACCAACCATGTGCTTCAGGACGAATCGCGCGTGGCCGATGCGATGATGCTCTATGGCATCCCGCTGCTGGCGTTTGCGGCGATGATGGCTGCGCTGGCCGTTTCGCGGCTGCGCCACATGCGCGAGCGGGAGAGCTTCTGAGCATGGCCTTGGTCGAGGTTTCGGCCTTGCGCGATAGGCTGGACCGCGATGGCGTTGCCTGCCTGCCGGATCTGCTCGATGCAGGGCAACTCGCCGACGTCACCGAGGCCTACGAATGGACCCGCGACCACCGCAGCGCGGCCTTTACCACCATGGCCGGCGACAAGCGTTCCTGGCAGGACCTGTCTAACCCCGAAAGCTACGCGGCCTATGCCGGCATGCTGGCACGCTCGCCGATCCCGCCGCTGCTCAAGGCGCTGTGGGGCGGCGGGCCCGTCTGGTACATGTACGAGCAGATCTTTCACAAGGAAGCGACGGAGAACTTCACTCCCTGGCACCAGGATACGCCCTACATGCCGATTGCCGGGGAGCAGCTTGCCGTTGCATGGATCAGCCTCGATCCGGTCAGCCGCGCATCGACGCTGGAATATTGCCTGGGGAGCCATCGCGGGCCGCTGTACAACGGCACCAGCTTCAAGCCGGACGATCCGACCGATCCCTTCTACAAGACCGGCGACCTGCCGCGCCTGCCCGATGTAGAGGCAGATCGCTCAGCCTGGAGGATCGATGGCTGGGCCACGGAACCGGGCGATGTCGTGCTGTTTCACCCGAGCGTGCTGCATGGTGGCGGTTCGCCGGGCCTGTCGGGCCGCAGGAGGACGCTGACCCTGCGCTTTTTCGGCGAGGATGCGGTCTATGCGGCGAGGCCGGGGCCGACGGCTGCGCCGCGGGTGCCGGGGTTGCATGAGAGCCTGAGGGAGGGCGATGCTTTCCGCCATCCGATGTTCCCGCTGGCGGCCTAGCTTTCTTTGGCCAGCATCCGGTCTAAGGCGGCCAGGACTTCCCGCTGTTGCGCCTCGATCTGGTCGCGGTAATTGCCGTGGGTGAAGATATAGCGCTCGCCGGCATCCAGGTCCGCCAGCAAGTTGCGCACCGCGTGTTCGGCACTGGCGACATGGGCGCTGGCATCGCTCACCGCCTGCGCCATCATCGCCCGGACGTCGGCCTGGTCGAAGCGGCTTTCGCCAAGTTCGGCAGGGCGCGCGGCAATGCTGCTTTCGATGTGGCGGGTCATCATGCCGGCGGGGAACAGCAGCGAGACGTTGATGCCTTCCTCCGCCAGCTCGGCGCGCAGCACTTCGCCATAACCGGTCACGGCGAACTTGCTTGCGACATAGGCGGCCATGCGGATGCCGTGCTGGAAGAAGCTGGCCGAGGAGGTGAGGAGGATGTGGCGCTGGCCTTCCGAAGCGCGCAGCAGGGGAAGGAAGGCGTCCACCGTGTGCAGCACTCCGTGGAAGTTGACCGACATGACCCAGTGCCAGTCATTTTCCGTCAGCTTGTCGATCGCCCCGAACTGCTGCACGCCGACATTGGCGCACAGGACATCGGCCTTGCCGTATTTCGCCCGCACCGCATCGGCGGCCGCCTGGAGCGAGGCCTTGTCCGCCGCATCGACGCGCATGGCCATGCAGTTCGCGCCCTTTGCGCGCAGTTCCGCCGCATTGGCCTCCGCCCGCTCGCCATCGATATCTAGCAAAACTACATTGGCGCCCGCCCCGGCGAACAGCGCGGCCATGGCCGCGCCCAGCCCCGATCCCGCGCCGGTGATGACGGCGGTCTTTCCGGTGTAATCCGACATCTCGTTCAACCCTTGCGCGCGATGCGGGCGATCACTTCCATCGCATCGGGGGTGTGGACGCTGAGCCGCATCAGGGTGAAACCGGCATCCCGCCAGGCCACCAGCCGTTCGGCCAGCCGCGCCTCCGGCCCGATCAGGGCGGCATCGTCGATATACTCGTCGGGCACAGTGGCAATCGCCTCGTCCTTGTGACCGGCGAGATAGAGCTCCTGGATGCGCGCCGCCTCGGCGGCGAAGCCGCGTTCGACCATGGCTTCGTTGTGGAAGTTCTTGACCTGCGCGCCCATGCCGCCAACGTAAAGCGCCACCTGGGGTTTGGCCATGTCGATGGCCGCCTTGACGTGATCGGTCATGATCAGGTGCGACATGGCGGTGCGTTCGAACGTGTCCATGGTCTTGCCGTCGCTGCGCTTGGCGAGGCCTTCCTCCAGCAGCTTGAGCTTGGGCGCCATGGTGGCCGGGGTCAGGTGCATCGAGGTCCAGCCATCGGCGATCTCGCCGGTCAGGCGGATGTTGCCGGGGGTGGAAGTGCCGAGGAAGATCGGGATATCCGGATTGCCGTGCAGGATGCTCTTGAGCGGCTTGGCGAGGCCGGTCGCGCCGGGGCCATTGTAGGGCAGCGAGATTTCGGCGCCCTCGTGCGTCACCGGTTCCTGCCGGGCCCAGATCTTGCGCATGATGGCGACATAGTCGCGGATGCGCGCGGCGGGCTTGCCCCAGGGCTGGCCATACCAGCCTTCCACCACTTGCGGGCCCGAAACGCCAAGACCGACCACCACACGACCGCGCCCCGCCAGTTCCTCGATGGTCTGCGCGGTCATCGCGCAATTGGCCGGGGTGCGCGCGGCGAGCTGGGCGATGCCGGTGCACAGGCGGATGCGCCTGGTCAGCGCGGCGATGTAGGCCAGCGGGCTGAAGGCGTCCGAGCCATAGGCTTCCGCCGTCCAGACCGAATCGAAGCCCAGCTCTTCCGCCTTGAGGATCGTGTCGATCGGCAGCGCCATTTTTGCGCCGCTGTATCCCAGTTCAAGGCCGAGTTTCATGCGATTCCTTCCTGTACCGTCCGCAAGGCGAATAGGGGCATTGACGCGCGACGGGAAGGGCGGGCAGGTTGCACTAATGCAATCCGCGAAATGCAATATCCGCGACCCGCTGGCTGAACGGCTGATTGGGCCTGGCAAGGACTGGGAGATCGAGCAGGTTCTGGTCCGTGGCCGCCCGCAGGAGGTGTTCAAGGGCAGGCCGCGCAATCTGGCGGGGCTGTTCCGCAATGGCCTGGCTTTTGGCGGCAAGGACATGATCGTCTTCGGCGAAGAACGCTTCACCTATGCCCAGGGCTTCGCCCGCGCCGCTGCGCTGGCCAAGGCGCTGCGCGAGCAGTTCGGCGTCACGCGCGGGACCAAGGTCGCGGTGGTGATGAGCAACCGGCCTGAATGGATCCTCAGCCTCATCGCCATTACCTCGCTGGGCGGAATCGCCGCGCTGATCAACAGCCGGGGCGTCGCCGAGGAAATGCTACGCGCCATCGAGAAGGCCGATTGCCAGGTGGCGATCCTCGATGCCGAGCGGGACGACGTGATTTCGGTCGAACGCCCCGAGCCCGCCTGGCCGCGCATTGTCCTGCCCGGCGCGGTCCATCCGCTGCGACCCGGCAAGGACGGCGACTTCGCCGCCCTGTCCACCGCAATTGCCGGAGTGGAGTTCGAGCCGGAGGACATCCACCCGGACGAAGGCGCCGTCGTGCTGTTCACCTCGGGCACCACCGGCTTTCCCAAGGGCGCGCTGCTCAGCCACGGGGCGCTGGCCGCCTCGGTCGCGGTGGCGACCTTCATGGGCACGCTCTACGACGTGCGCTACGAGGAGGAGAGCGGCGAAAGGCTGCCCGACCACCAGCGCGCCATGGCGACGCCGGCGGTGATCCTGGGCCCCATGTTCCACCTCGGCGGCATCATGCCCTCGCTGCGGGCTATCAGCCTTGGCACCACGCTTCACATCATGGGCAAGTGGAACACCGAGATCGCCTTCGACATGATCGAGAAAATCGGCATGACCCGGCTCAATTTCGTGCCCGCCATGCTGTTCGACATGTTCAAGTCGCCGCGCGCCACGCCCGAGCTCATGGGCCAGGTGCGTTACATGGCGAACGGCGCCGCGCCGCTCGACATGGCGCTGGTCGAGCAGATCAAGGCGCGCATGCCCAATTGCCAGCTGTCCAACGGCTATGGCCAGACCGAGGCGACCGCCTGGACCTGCGGCATCAGCGGCGACATCTACCTTGAGCATCCTGCCGCCTGCGGCTGGGCCGCGCCGACAGCCCAGGTGCAGTTGCGCCGCGACGACGGCAGCGAGCCGGCGATCGGCGAGCCGGGGGAACTGTTCGTTTCCAGCGCCATGGTGATGAACGAATACATCAACGATCCCGAAGCCACTGCCGAGGTGCTGCGGGACGGCTGGCTGGCCTCGGGCGACATTGCCACGATGAACGAGCTCGGCATCTTCACCATCGTCGACCGCAAGAAGAACATGGTCATTTCCGGCGGCGAGAACATCTACTGCGCCGAAGTGGAGCGGGTCTGCGCGACATTCCCCGGCGTGCGCGAATGCATCGCCTATGGCATGCCCGACGCGCGGCTGGGTGAGCGCATGGTGGTCATGGTGATCGGCGAGGAGAGCGAGGCGCTGAACGAGGAAGCGATCAAGGCGCACTGCAAGGCGCATCTCGCCATCTACAAGGTGCCGCGCGAGGTGCGCTTCCAGGGCGAGCCCCTGCCGCGCAATGCCACCGGCAAGGTCGATCGCGGCAAGTTCCTCAAGTCGGTGCGCGGGGAGGGGTGAGGATGGCCTACGAGTGCATTCTCTATGAGCTGGCCGACCGCGTCGCGACGATCACGCTGAACCGGCCGGACAAGCTCAATGCGGTGAATGGCGTGCTGGTGCGTGAGTTGATGGCGGCGCTCGAGGCCGCCGATGCCGACGATGAAGTGCGCGTTGTAATCGTCACGGGGGCAGGGCGGGCCTTCTGCTCGGGGGCGGACCTGTCGCGCGGGGCGGACAGCTTCAAGGCGCCGGATGCCGCGCCCGAACCGGAAGGCAGCAAGGCCGACCTCGGCGACAAGCGCAACCAGGAACTGGGCGGCCATCTCGCTATGCTGCTCTACAACCTCAGGAAGCCGGTGATCGGCGCGATCAACGGTGCGGCGGCGGGGATGGGGGCGACCATGGTGCTGCCGATGGACATCCGCATCTGCACCGAGGAGGCGAAGTTCGGCTTCGTCTTCGCCCGCCGCGCAATGACGCTGGAGACCGGCGCATCCTTCTTCCTGCCGCGCGTGGTCGGCATCTCGAAGGCAATGGAGTGGTGCCTGTCGGGCCGCATGGTCTTCGCCCCCGAGGCGCTGGAGCATGGGCTGGTCAACGCTGTCGTGCCGCAGGACCAGCTGCTGGCAGAAGCCAATCGCCTGGCCCGCGAGATCGCCGACAACACCGCGCCGGTCTCGGTCGCGCTGATCCGGCAGATGCTGTGGAAGGGGCTTGGCATGTCCCACCCGATGGAGGCATCGAGGATCGAAAGCCGCGGCATGTATGTCCGCGCCCGCGACAAGGACGCGAAGGAGGGAGTGATGTCCTTCCTCGAAAAACGGCTGCCCGATTTTCCGGGCAAGGTTTCGCGGGATATGCCGGAGTTCTATCCATGGTGGGATGAACCCGAATACAACTGAGATAACGGGAGTGGATGGGAAGATGAGCGAGCTGGAATTCGACGAGACCTTCGATTTCGTCGTGGCGGGCAGCGGCGGCGGATCGATGTGCGCGGGGCTGCTGATGCGCAGCCTCGGCAAGAGCTGCGTGGTGCTGGAAAAGATGCCGCGCATCGGCGGGACGAGCTCGCGCTCCGGCGGCGTCATGTGGATCCCCAACAACCGCTTCATGGCTGAGGACGGCGTACCTGACTCCTATGAGCAGGCGATCACCTACATGGAGGCGACCGCCGGCCAGTCGGTCGATGCGCCGGGCACGACGAAAGAGCGCCGAGCCGCCTATGTCACCGAAGCGCCGAAGATGGTCGATTTCCTGGTCAGCCAGGGCATCAAGCTGCGCCGGCCCAAGATGTGGCCCGACTACTACGACGACCGCCCGGGCGGTTGCGCTTCGAGCCGCACGGTGATTGCCGACCTGTTCGACACCAACGAGCTGGGCGCATGGCGCGACAAGCTCGAGCCGAACTTCATGGTCATCCCGGCCTATCATTTCGAAGGCTTCGACATCGCCCTGCTGAAAAGCTCGTTCAAGGGCCGCATCGCCATGCTGAAAGTGGGCTGGCGCATCGTCATGGCCAAGCTCACCGGCAAGCGCTGGACCTCGGCCGGCGGCGCGCTGCAAGGCCGGATGATGAAGGCGGCGCTCGCTGCCGGGGTGGACCTGCGCGTCGAGAGCCCGGTCAAAAGCTTCATCCAGGACGAGACGGGCGCGGTGAAGGGCGTCGTCACCGAGAAGGACGGCAAGCCCTGGCGCGTGGGCGCCAATCTCGGCGTGCTGGTCAATGCCGGCGGCTTTTCGCACAACCGCGAGATGCGGGAGAAGTACCAGCCCAAGTTCTCGGTCGAATGGACCGCCGCGACGCCCGGCAGCACCGGCGAAATGATCCAGGAGATGGAGCGGATCGGCGCCATGCTGGGCCAGATGGAGGAATCGGTCGGCAACCAGATGTCGATCCCACCCGGTGTGCTCAACGAAGGCGATGGCATCCCGCTCAGCTCGGTCGGCGGGCAGATGAACATCACCAAGCCGCACAGCATCATCGTCGACCAGTCTGGCGTGCGCTACATGAACGAGGCCGGTTCCTACATGGAATTCTGCAACAACATGATCGCCCGGGACAAGGTGGTGCCGGCGATCCCCAGCTGGTGGATCGTCGACCAGAAGTACATGGACATGTACATGTACACCGGCACCATGGCCGGCTCCAAGAAGCCGCAGGAATGGTATGATTCGGGCTTCCTCAAGCGCGCGAACAGCATCGAGGAGCTGGCCGGGATGATCGATATAGATCCGGCGGTGCTGCGCAAGACCGTCGACCGGTTCAATGCCGATGCGAAGGCCGGCAAGGATACGGAGTTCGGCCGAGGCAACCGCGCCTATGACAACTTCCTGGGCGACTTTTACCGCGAGGACGGATCGCACACCCTGGGCGCGATCGAACAGGGGCCGTTCTATGCCGCGCCGATGGTTCCGGGCGATGTCGGCACCTATGGTGGCGTCGTCACCGACGTCAACGCGCGGGTGCTGCGGCCTGACGGTTCGGTGATCGAAGGGCTATATGCCACCGGCGTCAGCACGGCTTCGGTGATGGGGCGGATCTATCCGGGCGCGGGCGCTTCGGTAGGCCCGTCGTTCACCTTCGGCTACATCGCCGCCAAGCACGCGGCGAACGCAGACAACGTGGCTTGATTGTCTGATCCGAAACTATCGTTTCGGATCGTTCGGCACCGGCCCGCTCCCCCGCCCGGCCACCCATCGGGTACTATCGTGGGGTGGCCGGGCGGGGGAGCGGGCCGGTGCCGCCTCGAAATTCGCACTTTCGCGAATTTCGATTCAGACTC